>CAZXXV010000369.1:0-4903 GCA_964644725.1 uncultured bacterium | reverse complement strand
CCCGGACTGTGCGGTCCCAGGTGACCTGTCGCCTATCTTACGCACCGCACAGTAATGAAAATCGTGCCACTCATGCAGTTGCCTTCCACGCAGGCTGACTCACCTGCAGGGGCTGCCCAGACGGAGCCGACGGATCTGTTGTAAAGAAGTTCCTCCGCCGATCAACACCGAGACGCTTTGCCCTCCTCTACCCTGCTTATCGTCGGCCTGCTCGCCCACGAGCGTGTCCCCGGCGGTTATCGCGTGGCGCCCCACTTTCGCGCCTGCACGCGGGCGTACTCGCGGGTGAATGTCTCCGGTGGTTCGGCGAATGGCAGGGCCTCTTGATGCGCCCGCTGAGTGTGCCGCTCGCGGTTGAGACGGCTGGCCAGGGCGAGGCAGCCCGCTTCGTCGCGCGGGGTGAGAGCCATGGTGCCAGCCAAGACCGCCCGGATGTAGTCTTCGGAGACCCGGAGGCTGGACGCCAGCGTAGCCGGTGTCAGCTGCTGCGCTTCGAGAAATCGTTGGAGGTTGAACGGGGACATGGGCCACCCCTACCCGATCGGCAGGACGTTGTATTGCGCATACTCGGGAAAGTCGTGACACGTGAATAGGAGCACCTGGCCGGTTGTCGCGTAGGCCGCCAGCAGCCGGAGCACTGCCGCACGGCGGGCCGGATCGCAATGCACCAAGGGATCGTCCAGCAGGAGCGGTGGCCGTTCGGTTGGAAACAGGGCCTCCAGGTGGGCCAGGCGCAGGGCCAGATAGAACTGGTCGCGGGTGCCCGTCGAGAATTCCTGGGGCTCCAGGGCGGCGCCCTTTTCGGGCGACCAGACCTCGAGGCCCTCACCGCCCGCCCGTACATCGGCATGACGGTTGCCGGTCACCTGGGCCAGGTAGGAGCCAACCAGGCGCGGGAGGTGCCGCTGGGTGAGGTCGGCGATCGCCCGGCCCCGGGCGGCGTCCAGGAGGGTCCGGATCTCCGCATCCACCCGGAGGCGCCGCTGCCAGTACTGGAGGTGCCGCTCCACGCCCGCGAGTCGCTCCTCCACCTCGGCACGCTGGTTCTGGAGATCCGTCTCGGCGACCGCCTGCACCTCGATGCGCGCGCAGTCCTGGTGCAGGGTGGGGAGCGCGGCGTCGAGCGCGGCGAGGCGAGTCTCGAACCGGATCCGGTCCTCCGGGGACAGCTGAAAGTCCTGGGTCTCCGCGATGTCCTTCTGGGCGAGGGCCGCCTGCAGGACGGCTTCGTTCTTATCCGCCGTGGGCGCGCCCACGTCGATGGTGCCAAGTTCCGTGCTGGCGCGGAGGTGCGCGGCCCCGGCCTCTTTTGCGGCTTGGTCGAGAGCCCGCAGCTCGGCGTGGGCCCGTTGGAGCCCCTCGGCATCCAGGACATCCGCGGCCAGCGTGGCGAGCTCCGCCTCGAGACCCGCGAGGGCCGCGCTGGCCTCCGCCCTGCGGGCGGTCATGTGCTCCGGCTTGCGGGCGCCCAGGATGTCGGCCCGGGCGGCTTCCGCGTCCGCAATGCGCTGGGCGCACGCCTGGTGCTGGGCCTCCACGGCCGCGGCCGCCGCGGGATCCGGCCCGAGGCGCGCCTGGAGGGCCTGGAGGGCTCCGGCCTTGCGGGCCAGCTCGGCGCGGGTGCCGGCGACGGGATCGGTGGCGAGCGCCGCGCGGACGCGATCGCGTTCCTGCTCCCGCGCGCGCACGGTGGCCTGGAGGGTCGCCATCTCGACGAGGGCTGCCTGGATCGCGGCGCGCAGGACGTCGGGGCTCTCCTCCACCATCGGCAGATCGGCGAGGGTGCAAGTCAGCTCAGCCTGCTGCGTCCGGAGCCGGGCAAGCTCGTTCTCCAAGGCCTCCAGGGAGTCGGTGTCGAGCGCCGCCCGGATTTGCGCGGTCGCTGTCTGCTGAGCGCTGGCGATTTGGGCCCGGGCGGCCAGGAGCGCCTCCGCCTCCTGGGGGGTCCCGCAGCGCATGGCGGCGAGGAGCGCGTGGAGCCGCTCCTGGGCGGTGGCGAGCTGCGTGGCGGCGGTGCCCAGGTTCTGGACGTCGAGGGACAGCACGCCCTCCACATCGAGGACCAAGGTCTGGCCGGCCGGAATGATCAGCGGGGCAGCGAGATCGGGGTAGGTCTGAGCGGGCTCGTCGTCGGCCTGGACGGTCAAGTTGAGCGGCTGCTGGGGGGTCAGGCGCACCTCGAAGCCTCGATGGCTCAGGGCGGCCTTCAAGGTGGTGACCTGGGAGATCAGGCCGGAGAACGAGGAGAGGTCAACGGCGTCCAAGTATTCGTAGGGGCGCAGCTGCTCTGCAAGACGCTCCATCTCCTGATGAAGGGCGTGGAGCTTGGCGAGCCGCGGCTCCCGCGTGGCCATCGCCTGGGTGATCCCCTGGAGCTCGGTGTCAACGGCGAGGCGCGCCTGGGCAGTGGCGAGGGCGGCCTCGTGGGCGGTGTGCTCGGTGGTGAGGGTGGCGATGCGGCCCTGGGCGGCGACGATGTCCGCCTCCACTTGGTCGAGGCGGGTGCGGAGCCGGTCTCGATCGGCATCCGTGCACTGGACATCCTGCTCCAGCTTGGCAATCTCCAGGGGGATGGCGCGCAGGTTGGCGAGCTCCTCGAGGGAGAGGGGAATCACCCGGCGCGTGGCCTCCTGGGTGGCCAGCTCGGTGTTCACCGTGGCCAAGGTATCCAGGTCGGCCGTGAGTTGGGCGATCTCGTCGCGCAGGTTCTGGGCCTCCTGGGCGAGCTTCTGGTGCTGCTCAGCGCGGGCGAGCCGCGTTTGGTGGGCGGTCAATGCGGCAGTCGCCTGGGCGGCAGCCAAGGCCAGGCCCGGGAGGCCCGCCGTGAGCTTGGCCGCCAGGTCGAGGCGGGCCTGGGCGGTCCCGACTCGTTGCTGGGCCGCCGCCAGCTTTTGCTTGGCCTCCTGAAGGATCTTGTGGCGCTCCAGATGGGTGCGCTTGAGGGTGACCTCCTCCTGAGAGGCCGTGAGCGTCTGTCGGAGCGCGACCAGGCGCTGGGCGGCCTGCGTCTGCTCGTCGGCCTTCCGGGTGAGCCCGGCCAGGATGTCACGGAGCTGGCGCTGCTGCTCCAGCAGGACTGCGATGCGGCCCGGGTTCTTCGGGGCAGGTTTATCCACCCCCCGGCGCAGCTCCGCCAGGTGCCTGTCCAGGCGCTTCTGGAGATCCTCGAGGTCCACGCCGCCGCCACTCAGGGCGTGCTGCTCCAGGAGCGGGCGGATCGCCTTCGCGTCGGTAACGACCTGCGCGAGTTCGTCCTGCCGGACGCAGGCAGTGGCCAGGAAACTCTCCATGGTCGGAAGGGGCAGGTGGTGTCGGAGGAGCTCGTCCAGGGCCTGCTGTCCCCGGCTGCGGGCCCCACCGGGGCCGATCAGGACGTTCTTCTTCTCCGCGAAATCCCGCACGATGTCGAAGGGGCCGCCTGGCAGGTCAAGCCGCACCCGGACGAAGATCCCATCAGGACAGCCCCAGCGCCGCGCCCGGAGGTACGTGTCGGCCGCCGACTTGGCGTCCCCGTACAGCCCGATGCGGATGGCCTCGTGCAGGGCGGACTTGCCCGCCTCGTTGGGCCCCTGGAGGATCTGAAAGGCCGGGTGGAGGGACCAGGTGCGATCGGGCAGGTTCCGGAACCGCTCGGTGGCGATTTCAAGGAGACGCATCAGCCAACATCCTCCCGCCCGGCCAGGAGGGCCGTCCCTCGACGGAGCACCTCTTCCCAGAGCGGGCGATCGCCTGCCCCCGCCGCCTGCAACTGCGCTTGCGCGAGCGCCACAAAGGCCGACCCGATCGTCCCGGGGGGAAAGACGGTCGTGGGGTCGAACTCCTCCCAGCGAGTCCGAAGGCACTCAGTGCTGAGCGTGAGGTAGGCGAAGCGGTCGGCCAGTTGCTCGCGGGTGGCCTCGGGGTCGAACGCGGCGGTGGTGGGCAACGCGCCCTGCAGGAGAACGCGAACAATGCGGTCGGGCGCGGCCAGCCCCGCCAGCGCATGCACCACATCGTCGAGGTCCTGCAGGGCGGCGGCATCGAGGGCGACCTCTTGCCAGCGATACTTGCCGACGCGGTGCGGCACGACCGTGGTCTGGCCCTCGTCGAGGAGCACCTCCAGGGCGTACCCGGAGGCCTCCCCATCGTCGAACTGCAGCGTTTCCGGGGACCCGCAGTACCACGCCTTGAAAGGATTCCCGGGGAATTGCTCGGCGCACTTATGCCAATGGCCGAGGGCGCAATACCGGGCGGCTGTGGCACGAATGTCGGCGGCCGTGACGACGTAGTCGTGCTCCGGGTCCGCATCGATGCCGCCGCGCTCGGCGGAGGCGTGTGCCATGACGATGTTGTAGCGGGCTCTGGGCTCGGGGCGGATTCCGGCCAGGGGCGGCTCCCCTACCCACTTCGCGCGGTTGGCGCGCGCGTGGACGGCCAGTCCTGCGGATTCGAGGAAGACCGTCTGGGGACCGTCGCCGTCGATGAGGTGGAGGTTGTCGGGGCGGCCGCCGAGGGACCGGTAGACGGAATCAGCGCTCAAGAGATCGTGCGTGCCTGGAAGGAGGATCACGGGGATGGGTCGGAGCTTGTGAATCTCGCCCAGGACGAACCGAACGTCCGAAATGTCCGGCCGGTGCTGATCGAACAGGTCGCCGGCAATTAGCACGGCGACGGCCTTCTGGGCGGGGGCGAGGGCGAGCACCCGGGTGAAGGTCTCGCGGATCTGGGCGCGCACTACGCGGCCGAATTCTCCGAGGAATTGGAACCCTCGCCCGATGTGAACGTCACCGGTGTGGATGATGCGGATCATAGCCTCGCCCCACGGTAAGCACGCTCTATTCTACCACGTGCGTCCCCGTGGGCAGACGAAAATCGAAACGGCTTCCCCAGCGTCGAACCCCTCCGCGACTCGTGCCATGGGAAG
>CAZXXV010000368.1:0-4904 GCA_964644725.1 uncultured bacterium | reverse complement strand
GCTAGCTACGGATCCGTAGCTGATCCAGGAGGCCCGCGGGCCGATCGGGCGCCTGCGGGTCCCGCGGGATCGATACGAGTTCCAGATGCTCCTGGGGGTGCGCCCGGACCTCCGCGAGCGCCTCCGCGCGGAGGGGGAGCGCCTGCGGATCTACGTACCCTTTCGCGAGAAGTGGCGCGCCTACTGTCTCCGCCGCTTCCGCGAGAATCCGGAAATCCTGCGTCACGTCGTGCGCGCGGCTTGGCGGCGGGGATCGTGAGAATCGGCTCTGGCCGGAAAGCAGAGTCGGGGGCCAGCGTCTGGCTTGAGAAGGCCCTCGCTTCGGGGCCCAGGAGCGACCCAAAAGGGCCCACGGGCCGTCAAAAACAGGCCGCCAAAAAGGCCTTGACACCTTTTTTCTCAGCGTGTTAGCTTGAGCCGCTTTTCTCCGGGATTCGACGTCGCAGCGGCGTCTGTTTGGAGCTGGCTTTTCGCTACATTCCCCTCCCCATTCCCGTCTTGGACGAGCGACAGAGCTTTATTCATCGGACCCTGGTGGGCGCCTTCCTGGCGGGCGCAGCCGGGGCCGTGGTCCTGTTACTGTTTGGCCGCGTCGGATGGGCGGTTGCCTTCGGCCTGGGAGCCGCCGTCAGCCTCGGCAATTTTCACCTCATCACGCGAGCGGTGGCGCGCTTGGCGGATCCCGATGCCAAGAAGGCCTTCGGGCATCTCTGGAAGGGCGCCCTCTTCCGATTCGCCATCGTCGGGATCGTCCTCTTCCTGGCCGTAGCCGTGTTCCGGGTGAATGTCCTGGCCCTCTTGGCCGGGTTGCTGCTGACCCAACTGGTGATGATCGGGTACTGGATCGTGCGATCGGTGCGGGCAAGCGGTTGATCCCGAATTCCTCACCACGAGGACACCAAGCCCAAGAAGCCGTCGGCCTGAATCGGCGCACGGCGAATATCCCATGGCATGTGGCTCGCCAAGTTGACAACTCGACGAATTGACAAATCGACCGGATGTTATGGAGGCTCCATGGAACGTCTCGGACGGCTTACCCGCCGCGTGGGCCTGATCTCCCTCTTTCTTCTCGCTGCGCTTCTACCCGCGGCACTGCACGCGGCCGAAGAGGCGGCCAAGCATGCGGAGCCGGGGATCGTCAATCTGAACATCACCACGCTCATCCAGGTGGTGAACTTCCTGATCCTGATCGCCCTCCTGTCCCGATTCCTGTTCGCGCCGCTGAAGAAGTTCCTGGTAGAGCGGGCCGAGGGGATCGAGAGGGCCCTGGCAGAGGCCAAGCTGGCGCGTGAGGCCACTGCCAAGGCGCAGGAGGAGCATCGGGCCCAGATCCGGGCTACTCAGCGCGAGGCGGCCGCGCTGCGAGAGCAGGCGCAGCGAGGGGTCGAGGCGGAGCGGCAACGCCTGCTGAAGGAGTCCCGGGACGAGGCCCAGCACGTGCTGGAGGAGGCCAAGGCGGCCATCGAGATGGAGACGAAGCGCGCGCGGGCCGCCCTCCGCGAAGAGGTCGTGACCCTGTCCTTGGCGGCGGCCGAACGGCTGCTGGGCCGCGCCATGACCACCGAGGACCAGAAGCGGCTGGCCGAACAGTACGTGCGTGAGCTGGGGGGCAAGAATTGATCGCCGGATCCGTGGCCAGGCGCTACGCCAAGGCGCTGGTGGACGTGGCCGCCGCCTCCAACGAACTCGAGGCGGTGCGCCAGGAACTCTCGAGTTTCGCCGACCCCTTGCATGAGCATCGGGAACTACGCCAGTTTCTCACGAATCCCAGCGTCCTCCGGCGTGACAAGGTGCGAGTCCTGGACGAGGTCGTGACGCGCCTGGCGCTCCGGCCCCTGACCAGGTCCTTCCTCCGGATCCTCCTCGAGGCGGGACGGCTGCCGGCGCTAGAGAGCGTGCTGCGCGCTTACGAGGCCCTGGTGGACGAGCGGCTGGGGCGGCTCAAGGCGATGGTGACGACTGCCGGTCCGCTGGAGGCCGAGGCGCAGGAACGCCTCCGGCAGCGGCTGGAGCAGATGACGGGGAAGATCGTGTACCTCGAGGTCCAGCAAGACCCGAAGATCCTGGGCGGGCTCGTCACCCAGATCGGCAGCCTCGTGTACGACGGGAGCCTGCGGACCCAGCTGGTCAAGTTGCGAGAGGAGATGGTCCGCGGCTAGGCACTTCAGCAGTGACAGAGTGACAAAGGGAAAGAGAAACAAAGCCAGGAAGTTGGCCTAGGTCCCTCTGTTCCTCTATCACTTTGTCCCTGGAGTAGAGAGGAGACGATGGTACAGATCAAGGCGGGGGAGATCAGCCAGATCATCCGGCAGCACCTCGCCTCGTACGAGGCGACGATCGACGTGGCCGAGGTGGGGACGGTCATCGAAGTGGGCGACGGCATCGCCCGGATCTACGGCCTGGAGAAAGCCATGGCCATGGAGATGCTGGAGTTCCCTCACGGCGTCATGGGCATGGCCCTGAACCTGGAAGAGGATAACGTGGGCGCCGTGCTCCTGGGCGAGGACACCCTCATCAAAGAGGGCGACCAGGTCAAGCGGACCGGACGGATCGCCTCGGTGCCGGTGGGCGAGGCCGTCATCGGCCGGGTGGTGAACGCCCTGGGCCAGCCCGTGGACGACAAGGGCCCCATCGAGGCCAAGGAATTCCGCCCCATCGAGCGGTTCGCCCCCGGCGTGGTGGACCGTCGCCCCGTCAAGGAGCCGCTCCAGACGGGTATCAAGGCCATCGACGCCATGATCCCCATCGGCCGGGGCCAGCGCGAGCTGATCATCGGCGACCGGCAGACGGGCAAGACGGCCATCGCCGTGGACACCATCATCAACCAGAAGGGGAAGGACGTCTTCTGCTTCTACGTGGCCTGCGGCCAGAAGCTGTCCACCGTCGCCCAGGTGGTCAAGGTCCTGGAGGAAGCGGGGGCCATGGCCTACACCACCGTGGTGGTGACCTCGGCGTCGGAGCCGGCGCCACTCCAGTACGTCGCGCCATACGCTGGCTGCACCATGGGCGAGTACTTCCGCGATACCAAGCGTCACGCCCTCTGCATCTACGACGACCTGACGAAGCACGCCGCGTCCTACCGACAGCTCTCCCTGCTCCTGCGCCGGCCGCCGGGGCGCGAGGCCTACCCCGGAGACGTCTTCTATCTTCACTCGCGCCTGCTGGAGCGGGCGGCCAAGCTGAACGACCAGCTCGGAGGCGGCTCGCTCACGGCGCTTCCTATCATCGAGACCCAGTTGGGGGACGTGTCAGCCTACATCCCGACCAACGTCATCTCCATCACCGACGGCCAGATCTACCTGGAGACGGACCTGTTCTACGCCGGCATCCGCCCGGCCGTGAACGTGGGCCTGTCGGTGTCCCGCGTGGGCGGCAGCGCGCAGATCAAGGCCATGAAGCAGGTGGCCGGCAGGCTCCGGCTCGATCTGGCCCAGTACCGGGAGATGGCCGCCTTCGCCCAGTTCGGATCCGAGCTGGACAAGGCCACCATGGCCCAGCTCAACCGCGGCCAGCGCATGGTGGAGGTCCTGAAGCAGGGGCAGTACGCCCCGCTCCCGGTCGAGAAGCAGATCCTCATCATCCACGCGGGCACGGGCGGGCACCTGGACGATCTGCCCGTCGAGGCCATCGCGGCGTTCGAGCAGGCGCTCTACAAGTTTGCCGAGACCCGCTACTCGGGGATCTTCACGGAGCTGACGGAGAAGAAGGAGATCACCGACACCCTGCGCACTCAGATGGACAAGTGCATCGAGGAGTGTAAGACGGAGTTCACGGCAACAGCCAAGGCGGCCTAATCCATTTTCGATTTGTGATTGTCGATTGAGGATCTGAAAATCGGCAATCCCAAATCGCAAATCGACAATAAGATCGATGCCGACCCTACGCGATATCCGGCGACGCATAAACGGCGTCAAGAGCACCCAGCAGATCACGCGGGCCATGAAGCTGGTGGCGGCGGCCAAGCTGCGCCGCGCCCAGGAACGGATTCTGGAGGCCCGCCCGTACTCCTACAAAATGGGCGAGGTGCTGGCGGACCTGGCCCTCCGGACGCCGCGGGAGCTGCACCCGCTCCTGGCGAAACACGAGGCCGGGAACAACGGGGTCGGGAGCCGGAAGCTGCTGCTGGTCATCAGTGGCGACCGGGGTCTGTGCGGCGCGTTCAACAGCAACATCATCCGGCGGTCGCTGGACTTCCTGCGGGCTCACCAGGACGACCCGGAGATTTCTCTCACCCTGATGGTAGTCGGGCGCAAGGTCCGGGACTTCTACCGGCGGCGCGGTCAGTACACGGTGCGGTCCGAGTACGTGAACTTTTTCGACAAGCTCGCCTACACGCACGCCGCCCAGATCGCGCAGGATTTCACCCGGGCCTATCTGGCGGAAGAGGTGGACGAGGTCCATCTCCTGTACAACGAGTTCAAGTCGGTGGCTACGCAGCGCGTGGTGGTGGAGCAACTCCTGCCGATTCAGCCGGCAGAGGTGCCGGAAGGAAAGACGGTCGTCGAGTTCATCTTCGAGCCCTCGCCGACCGCGGTCCTGGAGCGCCTGCTGCCCAAGCACATCGAGGTGCAGGTGTACCGGGCGCTCATGGAGTCGCTGGCGGCGGAGTACGGCGCCCGCATGACCGCCATGGAGAATGCCACGAGGAATGCCTCGGAGATGATCGATCTGCTGACACTGCAGTTCAACAAGGCGCGCCAGGAGCGGATCACCAAGGAACTGCTCGAGATCGTCGGCGGCGCCGAGGCCCTCCGGCAGGCAGGAGGGTAGCGAGCAAGCAAGAAGCGTTCGGCTGTTTCCGCCTTTGGCGGATTCGGCAGTTCGGTCGTTCTGGAACACGCGAACTACCGAACCCCCGAACGCACGGAGGTGGACCATGAGAACAGAACACTGTCCGTTGTGCG
>CAZXXV010000367.1:0-4908 GCA_964644725.1 uncultured bacterium | reverse complement strand
TGGTGATCGTCAAGGCCGGCGGGAAGTACAAGTCCATGAAGGATGTGCTGGCCGACGCCAAGTCCAGTCCCAAGAAGGTCACGGTCGGTGGAACGCAGTTGGGCTCCTCGGACTCCATCTGCGCCTATCTCATCGAGAAGACGGCGGGGGTCCAGCTGAACTTCATCGTGTTCAACAGCGGGGGCGAGGTTAATGCCGCCCTCATGGGCGGCCATATAGACCTCGCAGTTTCCAATCCGGGTGAGGCCCTGGAACTGGCCAAGGCCGGCAAGGTCCTGACACTCGGCGTCTTTGCTGAGAAGCGCCTGCCGGGAGCCCCCAACGTTCCCACCATGAAGGAGCAAGGCCTCGACGCCATCTACGTTCAGAACCGTGGCCTTGTGGCGCCGGGTGGCATTCCCCCGGATGCACGCAAAGTTCTGGAAGACGCCTTGCTGAAATACACGAAGACCCAGATCTACAAAGATTACATCGCCGAGGGTATGCTCTCCGAGGCCTGGATGGACGGCCCAACCTTCGGCAAATGGATGGAGAAAGAGTACGCCCGCTACCAGGAAGTGCTGAAGGAGATGGGCTTGTTGAAATAGGTGCGGCGTCCGGCCGGGCGGAGCGCGGAACCTGCCCTCCGCCCGGTCACCGGCGGTCTTCCCCCCGAACAGGAAAGGCAGATGGCGTGATGCGACGGGCCGACCAAGTCACTGGCATCATCGTATTGATCTTTTCGTCGGTGTTGATGGAGGGGTCTCGACGCTTGCCCCCAAGCGCCACCTTCGGGCCTGGTGCCGGGTTCTTACCCTTCTGGCTCGGTGCGCTCCTGGCGCTTCTCTCCATCCTGCTGATCGTCAATGCCTTTCGGCGGCCTGTCGTCTCCGCCACGAAGCGTATCTTCCCGAGTGGAAGGGTGCTTCTAACGTTGGGGGCAGCCATCGCAGGCCTGGCCGTTTATATCCTCACACTGGAAATCCTTGGCTTCCTCGTGGGCACGGGACTCCTGACTGCCTTCCTGCTGGGCTTCGTGGGGCGGGAGAAGTGGTACACGACGATCCTGGTGGCCGTCTTGAATGCCGCAGGGCTCTACCTGGTATTTCAAGTGTTGCTTGGCGTAAACCTTCCAGCCAACAGGTTCGGTTTCTAGGCTGGAGATCCGCCGGTCGCCAGTGTCCGCATCACGAGGGATGGACGGATGAGGCGATTGCGACGAAGCAGGGCAGGTGAATTGGTTGTCTTGCGCTAGCGAAGGAATCTGATGGATATCTTTCAGAACCTGCTCATGGGTTTTCAGGTCGCCCTCTCGCCTCAGAATCTCTTTTTCTGCTTCGTTGGCGTCACGTTTGGCACCCTGATCGGCGTGCTGCCAGGGATCGGGCCGGTCACCGGCGTGGCGATTCTTATCCCCATCACGTACGGCCTGAGTGCCACCACGGCGATCATCACCATGGCCGGGGTCTATTACGGCGCCATGTACGGCGGTTCCACCACGTCCATCCTCATCAACGTGCCGGGCGAATCCGCGTCGGTGGTGACCTGCCTGGACGGTTACCAGATGGCCAGGAAGGGGCGTGCGGGTCCGGCATTGGGCATGGCGGCCCTCGCGTCCTTCATCGCGGGCACCTTTGCCACGCTCATGCTCAACCTCATCGCCCCTCCATTGGCCAACGTGGCCCTGTCCTTTGGTCCGCCTGAATATTTTGCCTTGACCTTCATGGGATTGACCCTGGTCACCAGTCTCTCCGGAGAGTCCATGTTGAAGGGGATCATGAGCGGCGTCTTCGGGGTGATCTTGGCCTGCGTGGGAATAGACGCAGTCAGTGGCGAGGAGCGCTTCACCTTCGGCAACATCTACCTGCTGGATGGCCTTGGGTTCATCGGCGTCGCCGTCGGCCTTTTTGCCGTGGCCGAGGTTCTCATCAATCTTGAAGACCCAATGGAGCAGGTCTTCGTGAAGGCAGAGCTAAAGCTGAGAACTCTGTTCCCGAATCTTCAAGATTGGAAGGATTCCCTCGGCCCCATCAGCCGAAGTTCCGTCATTGGCTTCATCATTGGGGTCCTACCGGGGGCTGGCGCGACCATCGCCTCCTTTGTCACCTACGCTACTGAGAAGAAGCTGAGCAAGCATCCGGAGAGATTCGGCACGGGGATCATCCAGGGCGTGGCTGCGCCAGAGGCGGCCAACAATGCCGCCGCCGGTGGGGCCATGGTCCCACTCCTCACCCTGGGCATCCCTGGCTCCGGGACAACGGCCGTGCTACTGGGCGCGCTCCTCATCCATGGACTGCGTCCGGGCCCCTTGCTCTTCAAGAGCAACCCTGAGTTTGTGTGGGGCGTGATCGCGAGCATGTACATCGCGAACGTGATGCTGCTCATCCTGAATCTTCCGATGGTCGGGATGTGGGCAAGCTTGCTGCGCGTCCCGTACAGGATCCTCATGCCCCTCATCGTCACAATCTCGGCCGTGGGAGTGTTTGCCACGGATAACAACGTCTTCGACATGTGGATCATGTTCGCGTTCGGCATCATCGGCTATCTCATGCGGAAGCTCGAGTTCCCGGCTGCGCCAGCGGTGCTGGGGCTTGTGCTGGGACCGTTAGTGGAAAGGTCGCTCCGCCAATCGCTCACGATCTCGCACGGCGACCTGTCCATTTTCTTCACCCGACCGATCTCGGGGGTGTTGACAATCTGCTCCCTGCTGTCGCTCTTTGCCCCGGTCGTTCGTGCCCTCTGGCAATCCACAAGAAAGCCGACGGCAGAGGTGAAGCCCTGAGGCTGTCGAGGGGATCCCTGCAGATAGTGCGTGGAGCGCCCCCGCATGCCTGGGTGCCAGTGAAGGACTGGGTTCGGTGGCCTGCCGAGACTTTGGGGAAAAGACCATCCACCGCCATTCACATTAAGTTGCTCACAGTGTTGGTGGGATTTCATCCATCCTGATGCAGCAGATAATATGTTTCGTCTGCTTCGATATCGCAGATAGGAGGAGGGTCCATGCAGATCGCAGGAATCATCGGAGGCGCACGTATGATCGTCCGCATCCTCGCGCGGGTCAAGGCAGGGGAAAAGGTGCTGATCGCGGCTGACACCGACACGGCCGTAGTCGCCGAGGCGCTGGCGACGGCCGCGTTGGAGATTACCCCCGAAGTGGTGATCACGATGATGACGCCCCGGGCCGTGGATGGCGACGAGCCGCCGGCCGTTGTGGCGGCCGCCCTTCTGGCCGCCGACGTGGCGCTCATCCCCGTGAGCTACTCCATCAGCCACTCGACGGCGGTCCGTTCGGCGCTCAAGCACGGGACCCGGGTCCTGTCGCTGCCGGCCGCCACACCCGACCAGCTCGTGCGGGGCGGCGCCGAGGCGGACTTCGAGGCCGCCTCACCCACCGTGAGGAAGATGGGCGAGCTTTTTACCGCGGCCTCGACGGCGCAGCTCACGACCCCGGCCGGCACGAATTGCACCTTCGACCTCAGCGGGCGCTCCGGGAACGCGCATGACTGCATCCTCGATCGGGCAGGCAAGTTCTCGGCCTTCCCCAATATTGAGGCCAACATCTCGCCCGTGGACGGCACGGCCGAGGGCGTGATCGTCTTCGACGGCAGCATTCCGAATCTCCGGCTGGGGCGGTTGCAGGCCCCGGTGATCTGCACCGTCAAGAAGGGGAATATCGTGAAGGTGGAGGGCGGCCACGAGGCCGACATGATCCGGAAGGTGTGGGCCGAGATGGGGGATGCGGCGGTCTACAACATCGCGCAGCTCGCCATCGGTCTGAATCCCGCGATTCCCATCCTCACCGGTGTGTGGGCCCAGGACCACGGCGCCTTCGGCACCGTGCATATCGGCATCGGGACCAGTGCCAATATCGGTGGAACGACGAAGGCCGCCTGCCACTTCGATGGGATGATGTACCGCCCGACCCTGAAGCTGGACGGTCGCGCGGTCCTGGAGGGCGGGGAGTTACGAATCTAGGCGAGGATTTCCAGGCCCTCGAGGGAACCTGGCGCCGGAAGCCGTGATGCGCAGCTACCCGGCGAATTTCGGTTCTGGCAGACCTCTGGTGCCCGTCTTCAGGCGGAACAGGTCGCCGGCGAAGGGTTGTTCGCGGATCTGCTCTTCGCTTACGCGAGTCCGGGCGGAGGTGACGTACAGCTCGTCCAACCGATCTCCACCAAAGGCGCAACTCGTGGGATACTGCACCGGCAGTCGGACCTCGCGCTCCAGCTTTCCCGAAGGGTCATAGCAGCTTACCTTCCACCCGCCCCAGCGGGCACTCCAGATGAAGCCCTCACTGTCCACCGCCAGGCCGTCCGGCACGCCTTCCTCGTCGGGAGTGAAAACAAAAGATCGACGGTTGCTGATGTGGCCGGTCGCCACATCGAAATCGTAGGCGTAGATCGTCTTGCGCCGCGTATCGGTGAAGTACATCGTCCGGTTATCCGGGCTCCAGCCGATTCCATTGGATGCGGTGATGCCCGTTTCCATGGTGTGAACGGTGAGATCGGGGTCCAGGCGATACAGGCTGCTGGTAGCGCCAGGCGCCAGGGTCCCCGCCCAGAAGCGCCCCCGACGGTCCACTGCGCCATCATTGAAACGCGCCTCTGGTTTATCCGCCTCCGGATCGGCAATGAAGGTGAGACTCAAAGTATGCGCGTCCCAGAAGGCGAAGCCATTCTTGGTGGCTACGACCAGGCCGCCGGAAGCCCGCAGGCCCAGGGCGCCGACCGGCAGTCCGGTGTCAAAGCTTTCCAAAGTGCCCTCGGCCGGAAGAAAGCGATAGAGGCGGTTCCCCTCGATATCCACCCAGTACAGAACCCCCTCGTCCACGCTCCAGAGAGGACCTTCGCCCAGGCGGTTCCCGATCTTCAGAACCCGTTCCACCTGGTCCATGCGAGCCCTACTCTTTCACCGCGCCGATGACGACGC
>CAZXXV010000366.1:0-4914 GCA_964644725.1 uncultured bacterium | reverse complement strand
CCCATCGAGGGAGAGGGGATATAAATGAATGTCACCGTAGTTGCGAAACGCAGTAATAGTCACGGGTAATGACCAATTCCCCCGCCTCGGCGGGGCCAATGACCAACGGAGAAGAGATTCTGCAGGGGGGATCCCGCATGACGGCACGCGGCGCGCGCCTGCCGCCATTGGGATTTGGAAATTGGCTTCGTCGTGAGCTCAGCCGAACGGTCATTGGTCATTTGGCTCGGATAATTTGTGCATTCAACGTAAATTACCCGACCTAAGGGGCGGAAGACGCCATGCGTGTCCTGGTCCAACGGGTTGCCCGGGCGGCCGTCCATGTGAATGGGGAGACGGTGGCATCCATCGGGCCGGGCCTTCTCCTATTCGTGGCCTTCAAGACGGGGGACGGAGATTCAGATCTGGCATGGATGGCTGAGAAGGTCGCCAACCTTCGGATCTTCGAGGATGATGCGGGAAAGATGAACCGCTCATTGCTCGAGGTGGGAGGGCAGGCCCTGGCTGTCTCCCAGTTTACCCTGTACGGCGATGCCAGGAAGGGTCGCCGACCCAGCTTCGATGCGTCCGCACCCGCAGATCAAGCCCGTCCGCTGTTCGAGAAATTCGTTGACTTTCTGTCCTCCCGCGGCATAATGACTGGGGTTGGCCGATTCCAGGCAGTTATGCAGGTGGAATTGGTCAACGATGGGCCGGTGACGATCATGCTCGATTCACCAGGGGGGTAGCCTCCGCGAAACTTCGGAGTTCAGCCATGGGTGCGATCCTTGTCGGGGCAGAGGACGCCCCGGACGCCTCCACCATGGCTCGCCCGTCGCAGCCGGAGCATCACGGGCGGGCCTTTTTTTACGTCCGGCGCTTCTGCCAGAAGTTCTACGACTCGGTCCTCCAGCCGGGCACCGATCGCCTGCTGGAGGTTGCGCCGTTCCTCACAACCATCCTGCTCCTCTCGGTGTATCCCCTCCTCCGCTATCTCTTGCGGGATCCTTTCCCGGCCGAACTGTTCCGCTTTGCCTTCATCTCTTTCTGGATCGGGTTCCTGATCGTGAACATGGTCCGGGCACACAAGACCCGCCAGGCCATTCTCCAGAACATGGAAACGGACTGGCTAGACCGGCTCCGATCCGAGGGGACCCCGCTGAGCCATTACGTCATCTTCATGCCGCTCAAGCACGAGAGCAATCGGCATGTCCTGTTCCAGACTTTCCTGTCGGTGGAGCGGCTGCACTATCCCAAGTCCCTGCTCACCCTGGTCCCCATCGTGGAGGCTGAGGATCGCATCACCCTGGAGAAGCTCGAAGAGGTCGTCGCGATCTTCGATCGGCGGATGCGAGTCGAACCCTTCATCTACCCGACGGAAGGTCTGCCCGTGAAGTGCAAGGCGACCTCCGTCACGACGGCCGGGCGCCATCTGGCCAGACGCATCGCCGACGGGACCTTCCCTGTCCCCACGGGCGGCGTCAAGATCCTCATCATCGACGCCGACACCATCCTGCACCCGCAGGACCTGGCCTTCCGCGAGTGGACCCACCGCGAGGAGGATGTCCAGGCCAGCGCGCACGGCGTTCGCGGGGTCGTGCTGCAATCCCTGACGACCTACACCGCGAACTACTGGAAGGTCCCCATGCTTCCCCGGCTGCACAACACCGGCTTCGTGCTCTACCAGATGGGGAAGATGCAAACCAAGGGCGATTACCTCGTCCTGGGCCCGGGGACCAGCATGGACTTCGAGGCGCTTCGGGCCGTGGACTATTTCGAACCCAACCGCCACAACGAGGACATGCAGTTCCGGTACAAGGTCGTGATGGAGGGCTACCGGGTCGCCCCGATGAAGATGCCGACCTGGGGCCAGGCGCCTCTCACCACCCGGGAATCCTGGGGGCAGATCGCCCGCTGGGCGCGCGGAGCCGTGGATGTGAAGTTCATCGTGCGCTACCGGCGGAAGTTCCGTGCCCCGGGGACGCCGCTGGTGAAGACCAAGACCGTCCAGGCCCTGCGAGCGCTTCTCGCCAATGCCATGCCGCCCCTAACCGTCCTCTTGCCGGCCCAGCTCATCCTGATCTCCTGGATCAGCCCGTGCGTGCGGGACCTCTGGCCGGTGCCGGTGTTCCTGTCACCGGATGTCCTGGCCCTGAAGCTGGGCGGGAAGAGCCTGTGCGTGAGTCCCATGGCGGCCTTCAACCTCATCTTCCAGACCATCGTCCTCACCTCGTCCATGCTCCTGGGAATGGTGGTGGTCCCCCACACGCTGAAGCCGATCATCCACCAGGCCGCCCCCCGCCGTTGGCGTGGGACGCGTAAGTTCGTGGAGTGGTTTCGCCTGGTCTTCGCGCCCATCAATCTGCACAGCTATTTCCTCATGGCCACGGCCCAACTGTACACTCAGGGCAAGCTGGCCCTGGGCCTGCCCATCACGCATACGCCGGTCACCCGGAAATGACCCGGCAGGCCATCAGCCATCAGTGGTCAGCCCTCAGCGCGATACGACATTGGGACCAGCAAGGAAGCCACTCCGACTTCCCGGCAAAGGCTCGACCATGGCTGGTTCTCGCGCGAAGTCTTTGCATGCTGCTGATGACGGCTGATAGCCGATAGCTGAACGCTCCAAGATGAGGATCGGGCTCTTCACGAACAACTATCGGCCCCTGGTCAATGGCCTGGCGACCTCGGTGGAGACGTTCGCCCGGGCATTCCGCCGGGCAGGCCATGATGTGACCGTCGTGGCACCACGATACCCCGGCGGGGCCAGCCATGAGGAAGGTGTCCTCCGGGTGCCGGGGGTCCGTGCTCCCACGCATCACGCCTACGTCCTGCCCATGGCGTGGTGGTCGGGCGTGGCAAGCGCGGTGGCGACCCTCCAACTCGATGTCTTTCACGCCCAGCATCCGCTGCTCCTGGGAGGGGCTGCGGCCCGCTGGGCCCGCCGGGCGGGCCGGCCCTTGGTGTTCACCTATCACACCCTCTACGATCGTTACGCCCACTACGTTCCCGGCCCCTCCCGCATGGTCGCCTGGCTCGCAGTTCGGCAGGCCACAGCCTTTGCGAACCGCGCCGACCTGGTGATCACGCCCGGGCCTGCAGTCGCTCGCGCGCTCCGCACCCAGGGGGTGCATGCCCGGATCGCGATTGTCCCCACGGGCGTTCCCCTCGCTGTGGATTCTGCGGAACCACATCGGATGGCACGTCGTCAAGTGCTTGGCCTCCGCGAGGGTGCCCCACTCTGCCTGGGTGTCGGCCGCCTGGCGAAGGAGAAGAATCAGGCGTTCCTCTTATCGGCATTTGCCTCTATCCTCCGGGACCTCCCGAGCGCCCGGCTGGTCCTGGTGGGTGAAGGGGACGACCGTCGGTGCCTCGAACGCCTGGCAGGCAGCCTCGGCATCGAAGGTTGTGTTCGCTTCGTCGGCGCAGTCGCTCACGAGGCGGTGGGCGACTACTACCTCGCGGCCGATCTGTTCCTGTTCCCCTCGACCTCTGAGACCCAGGGGATCGTAGTGCTGGAGGCCCTGGCAGCCGGCTTGCCGACGGTGGCGGTGACCTCCGATGCGGCGGTGGACCTCCTCGGTGATGGCCAGGCCGGGATCCTCACGCCTGAGGAACCGATGTCGTTCGCGAGGAGCGTTGTGGAACTGTGGGAACAACCAGAGCGAAGGCGGGTTATGGGTGAGGCAGGACGGCGGATTGCGGCCAGGTACGCCCCGAACGCCTGCGCTGCCACATTGCTCGGCCTCTACGAAGAGTTGGCTCTATCTTGCCAAGCTGCTCCGCTTCGAGCGCGGGCCGTTCGTCCCAGGGAAGCCTAAACTGGTGAAGCAATGGAAAATGCGAAACGGACAACCGACAACTGACAACCGAAAGACTCGGTTGCCCGGTTTTTCCGCCGCTGGCGGATCGGTTGTCAGTTTTGCATTGGAGCGAGGTTCTCGCAGAGATGAACTCGCTCGTTGATCGCTTCCTCGAACACCTAGTGGTGGAGCGCGGCCTGGCCCAAAACAGCCTGGAGGCCTACCGGCGCGACCTGACGCGCTACGTGGACTATTTGAAAGGTCGGCGGAAGCAGGTCACCGCCCTGGATCGCGCCGAGATCCCTCGCTATTTGCTGGCGCTGCGCGAGGCGGGATTGAGCCCGCGTTCCGTTTCCCGCCATCTTTCTGCGATCCGTCAGTTTCACCGCTTCCTGGTCTGCGAGGGCCATGCAACCGATGATCCGACGGCCCACCTGGAATCGCCCCGCCCGTGGCGGCGACTTCCCACGGTCCTAAGCAGCGACGAGGTGGAACGGCTGCTTGCTCCTCGCGAGCCAAAGACCCCGCAGGAGCTTCGTGACCGGGCCATGCTGGAAGTGCTGTATGCGTCCGGCTTGCGCGTGTCAGAGCTGGTGGGCCTGCAGCTGGCCGATCCCGACCTGACCGTCGGGATCGTCCATGTCCTGGGGAAAGGCGACAAGGAACGGTTGGTGCCACTGGGGGATGCCGCGGTGGCGAGCCTGCGCGCCTATCTCAAGGAGGGGCGACCGCGCCTGGAGAAGCGCCGCGCCAGTCCTCACCTCTTCCTCGGACGACACGGCCGCGGGCTGACGCGCCAGATGTTCTGGCAGCTCCTGAAGCGGTACGTCCGGGCCGCCGGGATCACGAAGCGGGTGACGCCTCACACATTGCGGCACTCCTTCGCCACCCACCTGCTGGAACGAGGGGCGGACCTTCGCTCGGTCCAGCTCATGCTCGGCCACGCCGACATCGGCACGACCCAGATCTACACCCACCTCAGCCGCGCCCACCTGAAGGCCATTTACGACAAGCACCACCCCCGCGCCTGACCGCCTGTCCACATAGGATTATCAATCTCTGCCCCCGCTCCGCTATTCGTTCTGCAGACCGACGAAAAGTCCAGAGTGCGGGTCAGGGGGCACCCGTATTC
>CAZXXV010000365.1:0-4919 GCA_964644725.1 uncultured bacterium | reverse complement strand
CCTTCGCCGGCCCGTCCACCGGGGTGGAGGCGTACCGTGGCGATGGCCGCTCCAGTTCCGGTCCGAGGCCGCAGCGCAGATCGAAGGCGCGCAGCAGGGCCGCCGTCCGGCGACCGAAGAAAAATAGGACCCTATAAAACCTGGTTGACGAACTCCGGTCGGCGAAAGCAAGGCGACGCCACCTTCGCACCCCTGGGGAAGTGGTCCCGACGGAGGCAGGGTGTGCGCCGCGGGAAAAACTCAGGCTGCGGGAATGCTAGCAACAGGGCGGGGCCGAGTCAAGCGGAGCTGGACAGGCCGGTCGGCTGGGCAGGTTGGGCACGCCGGCCACCGGGGAGCCGGACAGGACGGCATCGGGCGGGAAGCGGGAGGGTTCACCCCACGTACCGTGAGCGTCTTCACGTGTTCGGGCACTCGCAACACGCCGTGAGAGTGCATGCCCCGCAGGTCTGATCGCACCAGGGAATCGGCAAGGAGAGCGCTATCCGGCTCATCCGGACCGCAGCTTCGGAACACTTCCGTCGCCAGGTCAACTACTGCTCCACGATCGACCCTGCGGTCGTCTTGGGAGGGCTTGTCCACGACTGTTGCTTCACCTCCCGACAGATCCGCCTGGCCAGCCTGCGCTACCCCTCCCCCTCTCTTCATCGGAGGGGGAGGGTATCAAGGTCGCGTATCCTCAGCTAGCACATGGGTGCACGGTCGAGCGACTTTCGCATCTTCTCGTAGCGCCGCTTGATCGCCTCGCACTCGTGCAGCTTCATGTTCGGGTCCTCCAGGGCCTGCAAGACGACGGCGCCCTCACACTGCTCAGGGAAGGGCAGGTCGGCCAGGTAGCAGAGGGTCGGAACGACATCCTTCAACCAGATCGTCCGCTCGATCGTCTCACCCTTCTTCACGCCTGGTCCGGCCAGGACGAAGATGGTTCGAATGTCGCCCATGTCACCGGCCTGAGCAGATCCGAGCAGACCACCGTGCGGACCCTGGTAGTGCGGGTGCGGGGCGTAGATGACGTCGCCGCAGCAGTCGCCGCCCATGTCGAAGAACCGGGCATCCTGTACCTTGATGGCGAACAGGATGGGCTTTATGCCGGTCTTCGGATCGGTGTAGTTGTACAGCGCGGCGATGATCTCCTCCTGGACCTTCTCGTAGTCCTTGGGGTCGACGATGCCGTGCGGGTCCCGACCCTTCAGGTTCACGTAGATGAAGCAGGAGCGGTTGGGCAACGCCTTGGTCGTGCTCCAGTCGATCTCACCCAGGTGCTCAAACTTGGCACCCAGAGTACCCGTAGCGTGGGTCTCCTGCTTCTCCCACTTGAACTGGCCGGAGAACTCCTCGTCCTCCTCCTCCTCCTTCTCCTTTTCGGGCTTGAAGGCCACGAGGCCTGCATCGAGAAGAATGGTGCCGGGGTTCACGTTCGGGCCTACCGGCTTGGCACCGTGGTCGCTGGTGATGAGGAAAACGGTCTCGTTCTCGTCGGCTCCCGACTGGATGCGAGCGATGAGGCGGTCGAGGCTCTTGTACATGGTGATCTCCGCCTCGTGGAACCTCTTCCACGTTTCCTCGCTGTCAGCAGTCGCCCTGTCCGCCGAGTTGATGTAGGTGTGGTAGGCCCAGTCGGGGGTGTGAACATGCATGTAATAGATGTCCCACTCCTTGTTCGTCACCAGGTAGTAAGCCGCCTCGGCCAGCCACTCGTGATGCATCTCCATCATTTCCTCGAGAGTCCGCAGGTCAAGCCAGCCCATGCGGTAGGCCAGATACCCCGGATAGGGCATCGGCAGGCCCTTGAGCGGGATCTCCGCCTCCATGCCCGCGGGGAAGCCCCATCCCTTGAGAGCCGCCAGCGGTGTGCGGTAGAGGGTGACGTCCTCGCCGTCCGCCGACAGCGTGAGCAGCTTCAGCTTGCAGGCGGCTGGCATGGTCCCGATCGCCGTGTCGAAGTCCCGCACGATGGTGTCGCTCCACTGGCCCAGTCTCATGTCGGCCAGCGGCGTCGCCGCGTCCTTCGAAGCGCAGACCAGCACGCGGTCGAAGCCCTTGCCCTCGCTGTCGATGATCAAGGCGTACCAGGTCACGTCCTTGACCTTGTCCTTGGCCCGCCGGTACTCCAGGATCATCTTCGCCTCACGCAGCTTCGCCGCCTTGGGAGCGTTCTTCCAGCCCTTGGCGGGCTCGACATCCAAATCGGTGCCCAGAACCCTGATGCCCGTGGTCCACAGCTGGTCATACGTCAAAGAGGCCTGGAACCCTTCCTCCCACTGCTTGACGTCCCGGCTGCGGTACTCGTTCGGAGAGAGGCCGGCTCCGGCGATCTGGTGTCCCATCTTCATTCTGGGCGGCCAACTCGTCGGGTAGTTGACCACGATGGCTTTGCGGCCGACCTTCTCAGCGGCTTCCCAGATGAACTCGGCCTGGACCAGGCTGCTGTCAAACGCCTGGTCCATGTCGTCCAGGCCGGTGCCCGGAATGTGCACGTTGAAACACGACACCTTGTGCGTCACGCTGGAGGCCCCGGTGGCCAGGGTTGCCCAGCTCGGCGGGGTGATGCTGGGGAACGGCGGGAAACTATTGATGCCGCACACGCCGTTCTCCAGCAGGTGCTTGACCCGCGGCATGTGCCCTTCCCGGGCGTACTTGTAAACATTGGGCGCGATCGCCGCATCCAGTCCGATGACCATGACCTTCTTGGCTGCCATTGATTCTCCTCCTTTTCATACCTTTGAGTCTGGATGCCTCGCATCTCACGCAGGATGATGGGTACTGATCCTCAGCATGTGCAGCAATCAATCCAGCCATCGCCCGACCGGGGTCGACGCCGAACTGGAATGTCTCCAACCATGTACCGTGCGCAAGCTTGGGAATCACGGAGTCCAGGGCGAGCAGCACCACCCGCTGAGGTCAGGCAGGCATGAAGCACCTCCATCGGGTCAGAGTGTGTGAAAATATCGATGAATCAGCGCCAAGCGCATTTTTCGCTCACGGAAAATCAAGAGGTTACAGTCACGCCTGCCTGCCGGGGCGGCGCAGGCAGGCTCTCGGCCCAGCGACGATTTCTTCACACACTCTCAGTGCATCCTCGTGTGCGGGTCCAACAGGTCGCGGAAGGTGTCCGCAGTCAAGTTCAAGCCGAGCAACAAGACCGACAGGGCCAGGCCGGGGAAGATCCCATACCACGGCGCCTCGCGTAGGAAGGCTCGGGACTCGTTCAGCATGCCACCCCAGGAAGGATCCGGCGGCTGCGTGCCCAGCCCAAGGAACGACAGCGACGCCTCCAGCAGGATCGCCTGGGCCATCGCGATCGTCATCTGCACGAGGATGACCCCGACGATGTTCGGCAGGATGTGTCGCCAGACGATCCGGGCCCCCGTGCCACCCAGACTCTCGATCGCCCGGACGTAGTCCTTGGCCTTCTCGCCCAGGACGCTGGTCCAGGCGAGGCGCGCGAACGTGGGGATGGTCACGATTCCGACCGCCACCGCCGCGTTGATGGCACCGGGCCCCAGGATCGTGGCCACGGCGATCCCGAGGATCAGCGGCGGGAAGGACAGGAGGCAATCGGCCAGTCGCAGAACGATCATCTCCGTTCGGCCGCCCAGGAATCCGGCGGCGATGCCGGCCATCCCTCCGAGCACAATGCCGATCAGGACACTCGTCAGCCCGATGGCCAATGAAATCCGGGCCCCGAAGAGGATCCGGCTGAACAAGTCCCGCCCGAACTCGTCGCTCCCCAGGAGGAAGCGTCCGAGGGGCGCTTGCAGTTCCAGGCCCGCGTGCATCTCGAGCGGAGGAAAGGGCGCGAGCCGCGTGGCCAGGACAGCAGCCGCCAGCACGACCAACAGGAGGGGAAGGCCGAGCAGGCCACTGCGGTACCGCCGGACCAGGCGGCGCCAGAGCGGCCACCTCCCTGCAGCCGGGACCTTGGACGCTTGCCTGCCCAGGGAGATTGCCTCCATCACCCCTCCCGCCTCCCCACCCGGATCCTCGGGTCGGCCCAGCCGTAGGCCAGATCGGTGAGGAGGTTGACCAGGACGAACATCCCCACGAAGACCAGCAACACCCCCTGCACCGCTGTGTAGTCCCGGTTGCCGATGCTCTCGACGATCATCCGACCCAGGCCGGGCCAGGCAAAGACCGACTCCACCACCACCGCACCCCCGAGAAGGTACCCGGCCTGGAGCCCGAGGATCGTGAGCACCGGCAGGAGGGCGTTACGGAAGGCGTGCCGGACGATCACCACCCACTCGCGGAGGCCCTTGGCCCTCGCCGTCCGGATGAACGGCTCGTTCAGAACTTCGAGCAGCGCCGTCCGCGAGAATCGGGCGAAGATGGCCGCGATGTGCATGCCGAGCGTCAGTGCCGGGAGGATCAGGAACTTGATTGCCGTCAGGGGGTTCTCCACCAGGGGCACCCGTCCCGAGGGCGGGAGCCAGTTGAGGGCCAACGCGAAAGCCAGGATGAAGGTGATGCCGATCCAGAAGTTCGGCACGGAGAGGAAAAGGGCACTGCTAGAGGTGACCAGGAAATCCAGGAGCCGTCCCCGTCGAATCGCCGCCAGGATCCCCGCGGGCATGCCCAGGATCACTCCCACCGCCAGGCCAGCCACGGTCAACTCCAAGGTGGCGGGGAGACGCCGCAGGATCAAGATCCAGACCGGGAACTTGCTGACGTACGAGACACCCAGGTCACCCCGAAGGACACGGCTGAGCCAGAGGAGGTATTGCACCGGCAGTGAGCGGTCGAGCCCCATCTCCCGCCGGAGGGCCTCGACGACATCCGGCGGCGCATCTGACCCCGCCAGGACGGCGGCCGGGTCCCCCGGCACCAGGTGCAGGATGAGGAAGATCAGCACGGTGGTCAGGATGACCGTGGGCACCGCCTGGGCCAGCCGCCGGAGGATGTATGCCGTCATCAGGGAT
>CAZXXV010000364.1:0-4921 GCA_964644725.1 uncultured bacterium | reverse complement strand
CGCCCACCCAGCTCATGGTGGGGTACCTGCCCATGCTCTTCAACCCCGGGGCGAAGCGCGTGCTGGTCATCGGGATGGGGAGCGGCATGACGGCGAAGGCCGTGGCCGCCTTCCCGGTGGAGCGGCTGGAGGTGGCGGAGATCGAGCCGGCCGTGATCGAAGGGGCGCGGTTCTTTGACGAGAAGAACGGCCGCATTCACGACGATCCCCGGGTGCACTTCATCCACGCCGACGGGCGCAACCATCTGCTGGCGGCGCGCAAGCAGTACGACGTGATCATCTCGGAGCCCTCCAATCCGTGGATCGCCGGCGTGGGGAACCTATTCACGCGGGAATACTACCAACTGGCCCGAAGCCAGCTGACCGAGGGCGGGGTCTTCGGCCAGTGGATGCAGACGTATGCCATGGCCCCCGAGGATCTCCGCATGGTCTATCGCACCTTCGCCGAGGTCTTCCCGGATGTGTCGCTGTGGGCGGTGAACGAAAGCGACATGCTGCTCATCGGGACCACGCGGACCCAGCGGCTGCGTTATGCCGACCTGCGGTCGGCCCTGGCGGGCCGGTCCGTGGCCCAGCAGGACCTCCGCGAGCTGGGGTTCCAGGATGCCTACAGCGTCCTGGCCATGTATCTCATGCCCAAGGCGGCCCTCGTGAAGATGGCGGGCCAGGCAGAGGTCAATCTGGACGATGTCCCTCGGCTGGAGTTCTCGGCGCCGCGAAACCTGGGCCGAGACACGTCGACCCTGAACATGCGTCTCACCCAGCACTTCGTCGTCCCGCCGGCGGTAGAGGACGCCGATCCCGCGCGGGATCCCGCCGGACGGCTCGCGCTCTACCTGGCCTACGGGTACCGGGCGACGCGGGACCGGACGCAGGCGCTGGAGTGGGTCGAGCGGGCCCTTCGGCTTGCGCCGACGGACGTGGAGGCACGGTTGCTTCGCGCCCGGCTCCTCGCGGAGGAGGAGCGACCCATCGCGGCCGCGGAGGAACTGCGGAAGGTCGTCGCGGGACCGGCCGCGTACCTGGAAGAGGCCGTGGGGGTCGCCAAGAGCCTGGAGGATGATGACGCCATCGCTATCTTGCGCCGGATCCGGGAGCGAAGACGGCATCTCACCGAGGCGCGGGTGGCGCTGGCCGAGGCGCTTTACAGGGGAGGCGAGTATAAACAGGCGGAGCGCGAGTATCGCGAGATCCAGCGGGACCGTCCCACGGATCGCCGTGTCCTCTTCGGCCTGGGGCGCGCACTCTTGGCTCAAAAGGCCTACGACCGGGCCCTGGCGGCCTTCGAGGAGGCGGCGAAGCTGGGTGAGGTGAGCGGCCAGTTCCAGGCAGACCGGGGCGAGACGCTGATGTGGCTCGGGCGCTACCAGGAGGCGGTCACGGTCTACCGCCAGGCCTTGCGGAGCAATGTGGAGCAAGTGACCTGGCGCCTCAACCTCGCCATCTCGCTGGCGCAGTTGGGGCCGGGCGAGAAGCGCGAGGCGGAGCAGCGACTGCGCGAGGTCCTGGCTATGGACCCGGGCAACACGCGCGCATGGGAAGAGTTGCAGAAACTCGGTACGCGGTTCTGACCGACGCCGGTCCTTTCTCGATGGTGCGTTGCGGATCGGGTACTTCGTGCGCTGGGAGCGGCCCTTTTCTCTTGCTGACCCGAGGGGCGTCCCGTAGAATCCCGCCGCTTTTCGAACGGGGATGGTGACGATGTCGTGGCTGTGGGATGGCGACGGGCAGGACGGTGAGGATCGGATCGACTTCATCACCGGGGATCTCGCCGTGGGGAGCCTGGTGGTGGCGTCGGATCTCGAGGTGCTGACCCGGCATGGCATCCGCGCCATCGTGGACGCCAGCAATCGCGAGGGGAACCCCCGCTTCTCCGGCATCCAGTATCACGAGGTGCCCATCGACGATCCGGACGAACGGCTGGCCGAGTTCCTGCCAGGCGTCGTGGCGTTCATTAACGAGGCGCGGCGGCAGGGGCCAGTCCTCCTGCACTGCGTGGCGGGGATCTCCCGCTCCCCGGCGCTGGCCCTCTGCTACCTGCACGAATGCCACGGCCTGTCCCTGCCGGCGGCACTCCACCACGTCTGTTCTCGCCGGGCCCAGGCCAACCCTCACCCGCTGTTCCTCCGGGTGATCCAGGAGTACTACCAGCACCGTTTTGCGGACGAAGATCGGGTGGGCGGCGCGAGGCGGCCATGACCCTTCAGTCCATGGAGGATTACTTCCGCGATCGGGTGAAGATCGAGGCGCGACGACCCGATCGGATGCGAGCCAGCGTGACCTTCAGCGCCGACCTGCAGGGGCCGCCGGAGGCCGGGCACGGTGGCGGAGTGGCCGCCATGCTCTTCGAGCTGGTGTGCCTGTTCCGGGACGAGCGCGGGGGAGCGGCGGGCGTGCCGCGACCGGTGCGCATCGACGCCACGCTGTACCGCGAGGTGCCCCTAGAGACGCCGCTTCCGGCCGAGGTGCTGCCTGCGGATGGTAGCTGGCACAGCCGCATCCTGCGGGGCGATCGGCCAGTCGCGGAGGCCGTGGTGTCTCCCATGGAGGGGCCGCTCCCGCCCCTGCCGCCAGAGACGCGCCGAAGGTGGGAGGAGTCGAACCGGCCGGCCCACGAGGTTCCCGGCTACGAGTTCTGCCTGGCCTGCGGCCTGCGCAACGCCCGGGGGGCCCAGGTCCGGTTCGACTACAACGACACCCTGGTGTGGAAGCGCCTCACGCCGCAGCCCCACTTCCGCTGCGCGGACGGCAGCCTGTTTCCCGGGTACCTCTGCATCGTGTGCGATGAGATGGGCTGGTGGCTGGGGGCCCTGCGCCTGGGGGAGTGCGGCCTGTCCAACCGGGTGACGGTGTGCCTCGGCCGGCCGGTCGTTCACGGCGTGCCCCTGCTGGTCCTGGGCGATCGGTCGGCCGTGACCACGTCGGACGCCAAGGGAAGGGTCTGGCACACCCAGGCCACGATCGTCACGGAGGACTGGCTGCCCGTGGCCACCGCCGAGGTGCAATTCGCCGGCAGCCGGGCCTTCACCAAGGTGATGCTGCCGCGGTTTCTGACGGACGAGGATCCAGCCAAGGTGTGCAGGGTGTTTCCACGGTATGCGGCCCGGGACGATGCCTTGGAGTCAACCGACGGCACGATCGAGCCCGGCGCGGCCTGAGATCGCTTTCACCCCCGTGTGCCCTTGGGCGAGCTGACTCACATGACAAAGCTGAATATGCACGACATCACCCCCGACACCCTCTTCAACGCGGTGAAGTCGCTGTCGCCCGCGGGCCGCGCTGAACTCCTGGCCTTCCTGCGCGCCAGCGCCATTCAACTCCCCTCCGAGGACGGCGAGACGATGGCCCGCATCGCCGACATCCTGGAGCTTCTGCTGGGCTGATGGCGCGGGGGTCCGGGGGGAAGGCGGACGGAAGCCTAGGCCCGGCCGCCCCGGATCCTGGGAACGATCAGCACCTGGTCGCCGTCGGCCAGGCGGTGATCCTTTTCCATGGTGGCGCCGTTGACCCGGACATCCATCTGAGCGCTCACACCCAGCTCGTGAAGCAGGGTGCCGAGAGCTAAGGGCGGAGTGAGCCTTGCCCACCCGCGCCCGCACGTCGCGGCAGGTCGTCACTCTGGAGCTCCCCTCGATCCTCCACGCCGTCCACCACCCGCTGGCGGCCCGACCCTCCTATCTCCCGGCCCACGATCCGTGCCAGGATCGCTCCATCGATCCGATCCAGGACGCCGAGGCGCAGAGCGCAGTGCTTTATCCTGGTCGTGATGAAGCTGCTCATCAGCAGGATGGGAAGATTGGGATCGGACTCTCGGAGCGCCTCGAGGACATTCACGCCGTCTCGCTCGGACAGGTTGACGTCGAGCAGGATCAGATCCGGCTCACAGGCTTTCGTCGCATGGACCGCAGCCGCGGCGGAGGGTGCCTTCACCACGACGCAGCCCCACCCCGTGAGTGTCGTAGCGAGCGAGAAGCGGGTCAGACTGTCGTCCTCAACAATGAGGATCCTGGGGACCATGTGCCACCTCCCCGGCAAGGCCGCGCTCGCATTGGCGCGAGGCGCGGGTGCGGGGCGCCTGTGCCGCACGGCGACGCCAGGGCCAGCATTGCGCGCGCAACGCGTGAGCGATCGTCTCGCCGGACTGGCTTCCCCCCGTGGTCGCCTCCTGCCACGCCGTCCTCGCGACTCAGGCGCTCCTCAGCACGGCGATTCGATCTCCTCGCTTGCCCCAGCGAGAAGCACGAGAACCAGCAGGAGCAGCCTCGCCGCTACGGCGCGGCAGACGGGGACACGCTCCCAGCGGGCACGCCCGGGAGCCCCGGCGGAGGTGGCGGCGGCATCGGGGAAACACCCGGCTGAGGCGGTGGCGGAGGTGGCGGTGCTGTGAGGCGCCACGTGTACGGCATTACCCCGGGGATCTGGTTGCCCTTTGCATACGTGCATTGTTGGTACGCCACGTCGTAGCGGCGTTGCGTGTTCCATGCGTATGCCTGGTCAGCGCTGGCACCCACGGCGGTCCCGCCGGGGAGCCGACCTTGCTCAGACTGCGGCCGCTCCTGCGTCTTACCCGAAGGGCGGCAGCGCTCAAGAGGTCATGCGTGGGCAGTGATTATCTGAAGTCGCCCTCGTTGAACCGCATCTCCCATCCGGACCCTCGGACGTCCACGTTGAGCGGCCGATCCAGGCGTCCCACCGTGCGCGGCCCGAACTGCGTGTCCCTGGTAGCGATCGCCACGATCCGGTGCGTGCCCACGTCCAGATTGACGGGCAAGACCTCGCTCGGGCTCATCGTGTAGGCGGTGGAGGCACCGCTGTTCGGGTCCGCGTCGAAGTACACCTGGACCCGGTACGGGGTCCTGTTCACGAGCTGCCCCCGCGTGGGATCCGCCGGGCACTGCCCCGGGACCGTCACGCTCGCCTG
>CAZXXV010000363.1:0-4931 GCA_964644725.1 uncultured bacterium | reverse complement strand
GGCCCTCGGTGCCCTTCGGCTCCTGCTTGCGGACATCCGGGCCCTCGGTGCCCTTCGGAGCCTGCTGCTGCGCGAAGGCCGGTGCGGTCACGACCGCCACCAGCAGCACGGCGGCGAACAACGCGACGAACTTCTTCATTGGCTCCCTCCTACAAATTCATCTTACCGGTTACGACCCCCGAGAGCCTCTCGAGGGCCTGGCAGCCCTGCGCTGCCGATTCCGAACCCGGGGCCGCGGTCCCCATGGCTCGGGTTGAATCGGACGTCTTCCAGAGAGGCACAATCCGTGCCACCTCGAACTAAATCAAAGGTAACATTGTGGGAATGCAACGAAGCCTTCAACCACAGCCACTTACAATTGAGCTGACATCTCGGAGCGTGCCGAACGTCTCTTCGACTGACCTCCCGACGTACCCCAAAAGGGATTTCCCCACCCGAAAAGGTACGTGGGGTCGTTCGGGCGGATCAAAAGCCCGGGAAGCTGGTGCCTATGGCTTGATCTTCGCCTTCGCAAGGTCCGCCACCACCGCCAAGGCGTAGCGGTCGGGGTCGAGATACTTTTGCGCCACGCGTTGAATGTCGGCGGCTGTCACGGCGTTGATCAGCCCCGGGTAGCGATCAACGTAGTCCAGGCCGAGACCATAGTACTCGATGGTGGCCAGCATGCCGACGATCTTCTTGCTGGTGTCCAGTCGCAAGGGGAAGCTTCCGGTCAGGTACGCCTTGGCATCCTTGAGCTCATCATCGCTGACCGGCTTCTCCCGGATTCGTCGGATCTCTGCCAGCGCGGCCTCGATCGCCTCCTGGGCGACCTCGTTCTTGGTCTGCATGCTCACGCTGAATTCCCCGGCGTACTTGCCGGGGCCGAAGGAGCTTCCCACGTCGTAGGCCCAGCCCTTCTCCTCCCGAATCTTGGAGATGAGATAGGAGTTGAACCCACCGCCCAAGAGATAGTTCATCACCTGGACGGCGTAATAGTCAGGATTGTCCCGAGTCACCCCCAGATGCCCCAGGTTGATGTTGGCCTGGGTCACGTCTCGTTGGATGGTGCGCACAACCCTCTGCGTCAAGGGGTAGGGCTTCGGAGGTGGCGTGAAGGCCGGCCCTCCCGGCTTCCAGGCGCCGAGTTTCGCGTCCAGCCCCTGCTTGAGATCGGGCAGGCTCACGTCTCCCACCACGGCCAGGATTGTTCTGTTGGGACGGAAGTAGGCCTCGTGGAATTGCACCAGATCGTCCCGGGTGATGGTCGGCACCGACGCCTCGGTCCCCTCAACCGGCCGGCCATATGGGTTCGTGCCATAGACCATCGCCATGAAGGCCTGCCAGGACACCGTGCCCGGATCTTCCTGATCGCGTTTGATCCCGGCGATCACCTCTTGCTTCTTCCGCTCGACCTCGGCCGGCGCAAAGGTGGGATTCAGCAGGATGTCGGCCAGCAGATCCAGGCCCAGATCCAGGTCCTTGCTCAGCACGGACAGGGAGACGCTGGTCAGCTCCTGCCCCGCGTCCACGCTGAGCGAGCCTCCCACGAACTCGATGGCCTCGCTGATCTGGGGAGCGGTGCGTGTCTTGGTTCCCTGAGTCATGAGCTGGGCCACCAGATTGGCCACGCCCGGCTTGTCCGGGGGATCCAGGATGGAGCCGCCCTGGACCAGCATCGAGACCGTCACGATGGGCACGCCGCGCTTCTCCGAGAACAGGAGCACCATGCCATTCGGCAGGACCTCGCGGTGGCCGAGCGCCGCCGCCGGTACCAGCGAGGACGCTGGTGCTGTCGAGGAGGCGAGGCCAAGCGCCGCCGTCAGAAGGAGGGTTGCCAAAAGCGTTCGGAGGTTCCGCGTCCTCATGATGTGCTCCCTCCTATTTGCCCGTGCCGGCGGCCGCCGCACCCGGCTTCACCGGGATCAGAATCGCCACGGTTCGGTTGTCCTGGGTGAGATACTTCTGGGCCACCCGTTGCACGTCGGCGGTTGTCACCTTGCGCACGCCCTCCAGAAACCCGTCCAGCAACTTCCAACTCGCCACCGACTCATACCGGCCCAGCATTTCGGCCAGGCTGTGGACCGAATCCTGCGCGAAGATGAACTCGGATTCGATCTGGTTCTTGGCTTTCTGCAGCTCGCGGTCTGTCACCGGCTCGCGCTGCACCCGCTCGACCTCGGCGTAGAGCGCCTGCTCGACCTCCTCGGCGGTCTTCCCCGGTAATGGCCCGGCGCTGAACCCGAACAGGAACGGGTCCACGTGCACGGGGTTGTAATCAGCGCCCGCATAGGAAGCCAATTGCTTCTCGTACACGACCTTCTGGTGGAACCGCGCGCTCTCCCCGCCCCCCAGGATGTAGGCCAGAACCCGCAGGGCAAAGCTGTCGGGGTGCGTGAGATTCGAGACGTGGTGAACCACGAACAGGAGGGGGAGTTCCGCCTCCTTCCGCACGTACACGCGCCGCTCGCCCACCTGGGGGGGCTCCTGGGTGATCACCTGGGGCGGATCGGGCTGCCGGGGGATGCTCCCGAAGAGCGATTGAATCTTGGGCAGGAGGGCATCCTTCTTGACGTCCCCCGCCACCACCAGCGTGGCATTGTTCGGGGCGTAATACGTCCGATAGTAGGTAACCAGATCCTCGCGGGTATACGCCTGCATGTCGCTCGGCCAGCCGATGGTGGGCCGCCCGTAGGCGTGCGCCAGGAACGCCGTCGCCCGCATCACCTCGCCCAGGACGTTGCTCGGCTGGTCGTCGATCCTGAGGCGCCGCTCCTCGATGACCACCTGGTGCTCTGGCGCGAACTCCTTCTCGTCGATGAGCAGGTGGGCCATCCGGTCCGCCTCCAGCTCTAGGCCCAGGCCCACCCGGTCGGCGGCGAAGTCCTCGTAGTAGCCCGTGAAGTCCGTCTGGGTCTCGGCGTTATCCACGCCGCCGTTCCGTGTCACGAGCAGGTCGAACTGCTTGGGGCCGATCTTGGGCGTCCCCTTGAACATCATGTGTTCCAGCATGTGGGAGAGGCCGGTCTTGCCCACTTGCTCGTTGCGCGATCCCACCTTGTACCAGACCTGGACGGTCACCACCGGCGCCTTGGGTTCCTCCACGAGGAGGACCTTGAGGCCGTTGGCCAGGGTCGTCTCGAAGACTCGCTCGGCCAGCGTGCCTGCCGAGGCCGACGTCTCTAGCCCCAGTAACAGTCCAAGCGCCAGCACTACCGCCCACGGATGGAACACCCATGGCCCACGTGTTCTACATCCCGCCTGCCTCACGCGCCCGTCTCGAGCCATGCGATCCTCCACAGGATAATGGACCCCTCAACTCCGCAGCGTGATCACGCCGGATTCTGTGGGATCCGCCTACGGTTCCGGGCCGTGCGCACTCCCACGAAAACCCCCGCGGCCGCCACGGCAATCACAAGCGCCACCACGATTCCCAGAAACTGCCTGCGCGCAGATCCTGCCGGCCGCTCCTTCACAAGGTCCTGGATCCGGGAGCGCACCCGCTCCACGTCCATGAGGCCGGGCACGATCTTGTCGGCTGCCTCCAGATGGCTGAGGGCCTCCGCCTAGCGCCCCTGAAAATAGGCGCTGCCAGCCTGTTCCCACTCCTGCGTGAACGGGCTCTCCGGCTGCGGTATCAAGCCAATCTGTCTGGCCAAGTCCTGGATCGTGTCCACCGGGATCAGGAAGTTAAAACCCTGAATGGCCTGATCCCCCTCGAGCGAGGTGGAGATGAAGGTGGCCAGCCCGATGACCTCGTCGCTCCGGTTGAACGCTGGACCTCCGCTGTTTCCCCAGGAGATCGGGGCGTCGGTCTGGAGGATCAGGCGTTCGTTGACATCATCCTTGAAGCTGGACACCCGGCCGAAGGTCACCGTGGCCTCGGTCCGGCTCGTCCTGCTCAGGAAGTCGTGCCAGAGGACCACGCCGGGGAACCCGACGATGAAGAGCTGCTGGCCCAAGTGCACGTGCTTGATGCCCAGCGCCAAGCGGACCGTGGGCAGGTTCGTCGCCTCGATTTTGATGATGGCGGCATCCAGCATGGGCGGATCCGGCTTGCCGCCACCCTTCGGCAGGAGATCGGGATCAATGGGGGGGCTGTAGGCTTTGACCACGGCGGGGAAGCTTTTTCGCTCTTTGGCACCCGGCGGCAGTACCGTGGGCAGGTACACCTCCAGCTTCTTGTTCAGTTTAACGCCCTTCCGATTCTCCGGGTCCTTGAGGATGGCCTGCATGCGCGCTTTCCGCTGGCCCCCGGGCAACTTGGCCAAAGCCGGGCCGCAGGCCGCGTCGGCCGCTGCTTGCAGGAAGTTGGCGATATGCTCTTCGTCGTCCTTGTACACGGGCTCGACCACGTGGCCGTTGGTGGCGATCCAGCCGTCCGGGTGGATGATGAAGCCGGTGCCGTTCTCGCGCTCCGGATCCGGTTGCACGACATAGGTGTCGCTCTTCCCGCAGCGGATGGTCACCTCCGCACTCACGCCGGTGAGGATCCCCACGACGGCCGGCTTAACGCGGAGGATCAAGGCCGCCTCCATCTCGTCTTGCCGCTCGAGCGTTCGCTCCTCGGCCAGCACATGCGTGGGCAGGGTGAGGCAACCGGCCAGCAGCAGTCCCACGAGGACGCCGAAACGCCTGGAGCCCTTGTGCTGAGGAAGGGGCAGGCCCTCCTCGATGGCATCGGTGAGACCAGGTTGGAACATGGCAACCTCCTCGGAGATGTCGGGCCGACGCGCCGAGTGCTGGCCGCTTAGGCTAGCCCATGCGATGCAGCACGCGCTATTGGACCTTGGTCCCATAACAGGAGGACCTGCCGCACGGCAGGCACAACAGCATGCGGGGCGACGCACGCGTGCGAATTGTGCGCTGAGAGGAGAACCTTGGCAACTGCTTTCTGCTCAGTACCCTTTTCGGGTGAGCCGCAGTAGAAGGGGTCTTGAGCGGCAAGCGAG
>CAZXXV010000362.1:0-4935 GCA_964644725.1 uncultured bacterium | reverse complement strand
GCAGGACGCCCGCCTTCTCCATGCTCTTCAGCCGGATGACGCCGGTGGTGGTCTCCTCGGTCCCAGCGATGACATCCGCGGCGAGGTCCGTGCGCTGGCTGTGGATGACGCCGATGGTATCCGCGCCGTCGTCCATGGTCAGGTTGGGTCTGAGATCCAGCGCCGCGTTGATGTGGCGGTAGTACGTGTCCGTGTCCTCGCCCTTGATGGCGAAAACCGGGATGCTGAAGTTCTTCACCAGCGAGGCGGCCACGTCGTCCTGGGTGCTGAGCGGATTGCTGGCACACAGCCGGATCTCGGCCCCGCCGGCCTGGAGCGTTCGCATGAGGTTCGCGGTCTCAGAGGTCACGTGCAGGCACGCGGAGACCCGGATGCCCCTGAGGGGCCGCTCCCGGGTGAACCGCTCTTCGATGAGGCGCAGGACGGGCATGGCGCTCCGCGCCCATTCGATCCGCCGCCGCCCCTTCTCCGCCAGGCTCAGGTCCTTGACGTCATAATCCATGGATCGATCCCCTTCTGTCTTGGGTCCCGCCGTTTACGCAAAGGGCCAGGGGACCTCGCTCCTCCCCTGGCCCTGGCCTTCGTCAGGTCTCCGGGGCTGTTTCCGCCCCCGGCCCCCCACCCCTGACACCCAATCCCCGTCGCTAGGCACCCAGCCGTCCCGCCTCCTTCTTCAGGGAGTCGGCCTTGTCGGTGCGCTCCCAGGTGAACTCCGGCTCGCTCCGGCCGAAGTGCCCATACGCCGCCGTCTTCCGGAAGATGGGTCGCCGCAGGTCCAGGTGTTTGATGATCCCGGCCGGGGTCAGCTCAAAGTTGCGGCGCACCAGATCCTGCAGCACCTCGTCGGGGATGCAACCGGTGCCCTTGCTGTCCACCATGACCGAGACCGGCTCCGCCACGCCGATGGCATAGGCCAGCTGGATCTCACACTTGTCGCACAGATCCCCCGCCACCAGGTTCTTGGCGATGTAGCGGGCCATGTACGAGGCCGAGCGGTCCACCTTCGTCGGATCCTTGCCGGAGTAGGAGCCGCCCCCGTGGCTCCCCACGCCGCCGTAAGTGTCCACGATGATCTTGCGGCCGGTGAGGCCCGTGTCCCCGTGGGGGCCGCCGATGACGAAGCGGCCTGTCGGGTTGATGTGGTACGTGATCCGCTCCGGATCCAGCAGCTCCCGGGGCAGCACCGGCAGGATGACCGTCTCGATGATGTCCTCGCGGATCTGCTTCAGGCTGACCTCGGGGCTGTGCTGGGCCGAGACCACCACGGTGTCCACGCGGGTCGGCTTCCCGTCCGTGTACTCCACGGTGACCTGCGACTTCCCGTCGGGTCGGAGGTACTCCAGGATCTCCTTGCGCCGGACCTCGGTGAGGCGCATGACCAGCTTGTGGGCCAGCATGATGGGCATGGGCATCAGCTCGGGCGTCTCCGTCGTGGCGTAGCCGAACATGAGGCCCTGGTCGCCCGCCCCCTGGATGTCCACCCCCAGGGCGATGTCCGCCGACTGCTCCTGGATGGCGGTGATCACCGCGCAGGTCTCGTAGTCAAAGCCGTACTTGGCCCGGGTGTAACCCACCTCCCGGATGACCTCCCGCGCCACCTTGGGAATGTCCACGTAACACCGGGTGGTGATCTCCCCCGCTATGAAGGCCAGCCCGGTGGTCACCAATGTTTCGCAGGCCACTCGCCCGTACGGGTCCTGAGCGAATACGGCGTCCAGGACGGCATCCGAGATCTGATCGGCGATCTTGTCGGGGTGGCCCTCGGTGACTGACTCCGACGTGAAGAGATACTGTCTGGATGGCACGATCACGTCCTCCCACCCAACGGTCTGTTCAGAGATTCCGGCAATTCACCAGGTACAAAAGCGGCGAGACTGTAACACAGGGCGAGCGAATGTCAAGGAAAACCCGGTTGCCCCTCGGTCGCGAGCCGGACTCCGACGATGGGCCCCGCGGTCCGGGATGTGTAGTGAACTTGGGACTCGCCATGCTAGGGAAGGGCGCCGCCGGCGAAGTACTCGGGGAAGCGGGCGCGCATTTCCTGCCGGAGGAGCCCCTCCACCTCCTGGGCCGTGGCGCAGCCGAAGACGCGCTGCGCTACCTCGGCCGCCTGGCCATAGGTGACACTGCGGATGATCCGCTTCATCAGGGGGATGGCCCCCGGCGTCATGGACAGCTCATCAAGGCCCAGTCCCACCAGCAGCAGGCCGTAGAGCGGATCCGCCGCCATCTCCCCGCACATGGAGATCCAGATCCCCTCGTTGTGGGCCGCGCTCACCACGCTCCGGAGGAGTCGCAGGACGGCCGGGTGCAGCGGCTCGTACAGGTAGGCCACCTGCTCGTTGATCCGGTCGATGGCCAGGGCGTACTGGATCAGGTCGTTGGTGCCCACGCTGAAGAAATCCACCTCCCGCGCCAGGAGGTCGGCGATCATGGCCGCCGAGGGGATCTCGATCATGGCCCCCACCTGGATCTCGGGGTCGAAGGCGACGCCCTGGCGCTGGAGTTCGGCCTTCACGTCCTCCAGGATAGCGTTGGCGGCCCGCAGTTCAGCCACCCCCGAGATCATCGGGTACATGATCCGGAGCGCCCCGAAGGCGCTGGCCCGGAGGATGGCGCGGAGTTGCGTTCGGAACATGTCCGGCCGGTGCAGGCACAGGCGGATGGCGCGCAGGCCGAGCGATGGGTTCTCCTCCGCGGCAAGCTGGATGGCCGAGGCCAGCTTGTCCCCACCGAAATCCAGCGTTCGGATGACGGTGGGGCGGGGATGCATCTCTGCGGCCACCGCGCGATAGACGGCGAAGTGCTCCTCCTCGGTGGGCAGGTCGCGCCGGTTCAGGTAGAGGAACTCGGAGCGGTACAGGCCGACACCCTCCGCGCCGTGGTCCCGGACCGCCGGCAGCTCCTCGGGGAAATCGATGTTGGCGGTGACCCGCACCCGGTACCCGTCCTGCGTCTCGGCCGGCAGGGCGCCTACCTTGTGCAGCGCGAGTCCCGCGTACTCGAACTGCTGCTTGCGCGCGTGGTAGCGGGTCAGGGTCTCCAGATCCGGGGAGAGGACGACCACCCCCTCGGTGCCGTCCAGGATCACCGTCTCGTGGTTCCGCACCTGGGCGCAGATCTGCTCCACACCCACGACGGCCGGGATCTCCAGCGACCGCGCCATGATGGCGCTGTGGGAGGTGCGCCCGCCCGTCTGCGTCACCAGCCCCAGCACCGCATCCCGGTGAAGCTGGGCCGTGTCCGACGGGCTCAGGTCGTGGGCGAAGACGATGGCCTCCCCCCGCATCCCTTCCACCTGGAAGCTCCCGCGCTGTCCCAGGAGGTTGCGCAGCAGCCGGTCCCCCACGTCGTCCACGTCCGTCCGCCGTTCTCTGAGGTAGCCGTCCTCGACGCGGGAGAGCGCCTGCCGGACGGGATCCAGCACCTCCTGCACCGCGTACTCGACGTTCACCTTCTCGTTCTGGATGATGGCGCTGGCCTGTTCTGCCAGCCAGCGGTCCTCCAGGATCAAGAGGTGGGCGTCGAAGATCCGCGCGTACTGCGGCTCGACCTCTTTGGCGATGCGTTCCTGGATCTCGAGGATCTGGCGCCGGGAGACCTCCAGCGCCTGCCGCAGGCGCGAGATCTCCAGAGGGATCCGGGCCGGGTCCACCGGTTCACGTTTGACCCGGGGACGGCGCGACTCGACGACCAGGGCCTTCCCCACGGCGATCCCCGGCGAAACACCGATGCCTCGAAAGACTCGTGGACTCATCGCTTCTACCGCTCCAGGACAGCGGGCCAACGGCCCTGAGATCCCGGCGAGGGCTCGACGTCCCGGCGGACCCCGCGCCGCCCTTCACCGTGTCGGACGTCGCCCGCCCTTCGCGCGGCGCTTCGTCTGCCCTTCGCCCCATCGTTCATCCTGCGCTGCTCCCCTGCCTCATGGCTCAGTCCCCGCGCCCCACGCTGCACGCCTCACGCATCGCCCTGCGCGGCCGCGGTCACCGCGCGATCTCTCCCCCAGCGGGCCATCACGGTAATGGAGGATGCCACCACTTCCTCTACGGAGATACGATCGACACATCCGTCCCGCTGGAGAACCGCACTCCTGTCATTCATGGGCGCCCAATGTTGCATCCCTCCCCCGCCGAACAGCGCCACCTGGGGAATCTTGAGCGCCGCGGCGATGTGCATGACGCCACCATCCGGCGAGAGGACGAAGTCACTCAGACTCACGGCTGCGATCAGCTCCTCCAGCGTCGGCGTCGGGAGAAGGATCGGCCTCCTCCGAATGCGGGCGGCCACCTCTTCGGCCCTGCCATCATCCCCCGGGAACAGGGGATTGCTCGCATCCCCCGGCGCCCAGGACAGCAGGATGGAGAGGCCCAGGCGTTCGGAAAGCGCATCGGCGGCTCGGGCAAAGGATGCGACCGGCCAGCGATTGTCCTCGCGCCGGGCACTGATGTGAACGAGGGCCAGGCCGGCCCCCTGCGGGGCCCCCACCTCGGCTAGGCCCCGGCGAACGGCCGCCTGCGCCCCCGCATCCGGGATCAGCGTGAGGTGCCGCCCTGCCGCCGGGATCCCGATTGAGGCCAGCAACTCCAGGCAGCCATCCACCTCGTGGGAGGTCATCGCCCCTGGATCGCAGCCCAGATTCAGGAAGAAGGGAAATGGCTGCAGTGCGGGCGTCGAGTATCCCAGGCGCCAGCGGGCCCCGCTGGCATACGCCAACCAAGCGGAGGAGCGACTGCAGGGCCGGCCCATGGCAAGGGCCAGGTCGAAGCCTCGACGGCGAAGGCCACGGATGGCCTGGCCCAGCCCCCAGAGAGCCGGCACCCCCAGGAGCCCGGGATGATGCTTGGCCTTGGTGTAGGTGAGGACCTCGTCGACGTCGGGATTCCGCTCCACGGCCGCCCGGCAGTGCTGCGCCACCAGGATGGCCAGGTGGGC
>CAZXXV010000361.1:0-4957 GCA_964644725.1 uncultured bacterium | reverse complement strand
TTTAAACTGATGGGAGTGGAGGCGGGGTCCGCGGAACATTTGAACCCCTGCTGGTCTCTCTGGGTCGGCCGGGAGCCAGGTCGCCGCCGCCGGCGTGCCCTGGTTAGACGGGCTTGGTCTTCCGCTTCAGGGCGGGGAGGATCTTCTTGCGCAGGCGGAAGGCCTTGGGGGTGACTTCCAACAGTTCGTCCTCCCGGAGGAACTCCAGGGCCTGCTCCAGGCTCATGGCCCGCGGTGGGATGAGCTGGACCGTCGCCTCGTCGGTGGACGCCCGCATGTTGGTGAGCTTCTTCTCCTTGGTGATGTTGACGTCAATGTCATTGTCGCGGGAGTTCTCTCCCACGATCATGCCCTCGTACACCTCGTCGTCCGGAGAGACGAACAGCTCGCCGCGTGGCTGCAGGTGCCCGATGGCGTAGGACGTGGCGCGCCCCGCCCGATCCGCCACCAGGGCGCCGGTGGCGCGGTGCGGGATATCTCCCTGCCAGGGGTCATAACCGTCGAACAGGTGGTTCATGATGCCGGTTCCCCGGGTGTCAGTCAGGAACTCGGTGCGGAAGCCGATCAGGCCACGGGAGGGCAGGCGGAATTCCAGGCGCACCCGGCCGGTCCCATGGTTGATCATCTTGGTCATTCGCCCCCGCCGCATCCCCACCTTCTGGGTCACCACTCCGATGAACTCCTCGGGGCAGTCAACCACCAGAATCTCCATGGGCTCGTGGCGCTGCCCGTCGATCTCCTGAGTCAAGACCTCGGGCTTGCCCGCGGATATCTCGTACCCCTCGCGCCGCATCATCTCGATCAGGATGGCGAGCTGCAGCTCGCCGCGCCCAGACACCTTGAAGGTATCGGGGGAATCGGTATCCTCCACCCGGATGGAGACATTGGTGAGAAGTTCCTTGGCAAGGCGTTGTTTCAACTTCGACGAGGTCACGTGCTGTCCTTCGCGGCCGGCCATCGGAGAACTGTTGATGGAGAACATCATGGCGATGGTTGGCTCGTCCACCGTGATCGGCGGGAGCGGCCGGGGGTCCTCGGGATCGGACAGCGTCTCGCCGATGCTGCCTGCCTCCAAACCGGCCACCGCGACGATGTCCCCCGGCCCCGCCTCGTCGATCTCGATCCGGCGCAACCCCTGGTACCCGGAAAGCCCGGTGACTTTCGCGGCAACGTGCTGTCCGTCAAGACGGCACAGCATCACCTCTTGGCCCTTGCGCAAACGGCCGTTGAAGATCCGCCCGATGAGCAAACGCCCGACATAGTCATCGTAGTCGAGAGTGGTTACCAGGAGTTGCAACGGATGCGACGGCACATAGGCCGGCGGAGGGACCGTCCGCAGGATCTCGTCGAACAGGGGAATGAGCGGCTCATCTGGGCCATCCGGCTTCGTGCGGCAGAGCCCCCTGCGGGCGTTGCAGTAGAAGACCGGGAATTCCAATTGCACCTCGGTCGCATCGAGGTCAATGAACAGGTCATAGACCTCGTCCAGGACCTCCTGGGGCCGCGCGTCGGCCCGATCGATCTTGTTAATGACCACGATGGGCGGCAGCTTCGCCTCTAGGGCCTTGCGCAGGACGAAGCGGGTCTGGGGGAGGGGCCCCTCGCTGGCGTCCACCAGAAGCATGACGCCGTCCACCATCTTCAAGGTCCGCTCCACCTCGCCGCCGAAGTCGGCGTGCCCCGGGGTGTCCACGATGTTGATGCGGGTGCCGCGGTAGGTGATGGCGGTGTTCTTGGCCATGATGGTGATGCCCTTCTCCCGCTCCAGGTCGATGGAGTCCATGACCCGCTCCACCACGTACTCGTTGGCGCGGAAGATGCCGCTCTGCCAGAGCATGGCGTCCACCAGGGTGGTCTTGCCGTGGTCCACGTGGGCGATGATGGCCAGGTTGCGGACGTCGTTCCGGGTTTCCTGCTGCATGAATCCATGCCTCCAGGGGCGATGCACGTGAGTCCAGGGTACGGCGACGGGTGGTGGCCCAGAGAAAGCAAAACGCCGCGAGGCGGCTTGGTCCTCGCGGCATCAGGTGTCCGTCCAATCCCGTCAGAACCAGAGTGGAGTGTACAGAGGCTAGGTCATCAGGTCAAGATCCAACTGCCAACTTATCCACAGATTACGCCCGCCCATGGCGGGTCTTGCCAGGTTGTATGACTCGCGACCTGGGCGGGTCCGCCTATGGCGCGACAGATTGCGCAGATTTCATTCTGCAGAGGGGTCCGAGAATAATCTGTGTGAATCTGCGTAATCTGCGGATCCCAGAGAGGTCTTGTTGGGGCGCCGCACGGGCGCCATCAGGTGCTTCAGGAGGATTCCTCTTTCGAGCCGTCGTGCTTCGAAGCTGATCCGCAACCGCAAGCGGTGCTGGTCGGTGGACCGGGAGGGTTTTCCGGAGCGGCATCCTGAATGAACGGCTCGCCCGAGGCGAGGGCTTGTTCCGCCCGGGCGAGTTCCTGGCCGAGGTAGGCCGCGTGGTTCAGGCGGGAGACGAGGCCCTTGTCCACGGCGGGGATGTACAGTTCCGGTGCCGTCTTCCCCTCGATCACCGTGTCGAGCACACCGTTGTTGCTGTAGTGTTCCAGGGAGAGGAGCCGCCGAGGCCGATCCACGTAGATTACAAAATAGCCCGCCGGGTCGGAGACCATCCGCTCGGGCAGGTAGCCCTGGGTCGGCGTCACCGCGTTCGCTCCAGCAAAGACCGGGGGCGTGCCCGGGTTCCGTGCGGCGCAGTTCCTGACCGTCTGCAGGACCAGAGAGGCCTCGTCCCGGCCCACGAGGTCCACAACCTCCACGGTCCGTCGGAAGTGCCCGACCGCCTCCCGCGACAGGTTGTGGAGGACCGGGCGCTTGCCGGGCGCACCCACAATGTGCGCTCGTTTGTCAATCCCCGATCGCGCCAGGGCCACGAGGGACTGGCCGGGCAGGTGGCCGATGGCCTGGCGGGAGTCCGCCCCGCAGACGACCAGGAACCGAAGGTTGGGATTGGCGAGCACATTCAGGATCAGCCGCTCGATGCCGAGGTTTTCAGTCTGAAGAGTCCCGACGATGGCGAGGCCAGGGTCGGCCTGCTCTGCCAGCGCGGCCGCGAGCGTCTCATCGGTCAGGGTGCACACGGCGACGGGAGCCCCGTACCGGAGTACCGTGTAGATTCCAGGGAGTGGTGGCCAGCCTTTCCGCTCCTCCACTTCCACGGTGGGGCAAGTCGCCACATCCACCTGCCGCTCACCCCCCACGCGATTCAGGACGTTGATCGCCAGCGCCGGGTAACACACCTCGCACCCAAGGCAGTCGTAGCGGACCTCGACCAGGCGCTCCCGCCCGGCGCGCACGACGGCATCGAGCTCCACGGACCGCCTAGCATCGGGAAAGGCGCGCTCGATGGCCGCCAGCCCGTTGTGGAGACAGCCGCACGGCCAGCACTTCTCGGCCGCGACCGCTTCGCGCAACTGGGCGACGGCCTCCTCAAGGGCCACGTCCCCTGTCGTTGCCAATTCCGGCGTCATGACTTCCGCCCCCCGGCATCCTCGGTCAAAAGACGAGGCTCTCGCAGAGGCAGGTGCCGAAGAGCTCCTTGGGCCGGTTGAAGTAGCCGATCTCCACGCGAGGAAATTCCCGGCGAATGGCCTGGAGCATCGTCCGGATGCCCACGCACTTCCCCCGCGCCGGCGGCACGGTCTTCAGGTAAAGCTCGGGGTCTATGCTGAGGTTCCGCATCTGGATCATGTCCAGGCCGGTCTCGCGGATGAGATCGAGCAGCGCCTCCAACTCCTCCTCGCGGTCGGTCACGCCGGGGAACACCAGATAGTTGATGGTGGTGTAGAGGCCCAGGGCCTTGGCCCTGTGGACGGATTCCCGCACGTCCTCCCACCGGTAGTAGCGTGGCTGATAATAGGCGGTGTAGGTCGGGCCCAGGACACTGTTCAGGCTGATCCGGATGCTGTCCAGGCCGGCCCGGGCGATCTGCTCGACCCGCTGGGGCAGGCTGCCGTTGGTGTTGCAGTTCAGGGTACCGCGGTCGGTCGCCGCCCGGATCCGGCGGATGGCCTCGGCGATCACGTCCGCCAGGAGGAGCGGCTCTCCCTCGCAGCCCTGGCCGAAGCTGGCGATGGCCTCGGGGACGGCGGTGAGAAACGGCAGCGCCACCTCCACGATGTCCTGGGCGCTGGGGGTGTAGCGGATGCGCTCGTGCGAGGCCGGCGAGGCGGTGGACGGCTGCCACGAGATGCATCCCACGCAGGCAGAGTTGCAGGCATTGGCCACCGGGAGCGGTGCCTCCCACCGGCCCAGGAAAAGGTTCTTGGCGGCCAGGCAGTGGTACTCGGTGGCGCAGCGCACAAGCTGCCGGAGGATCGGGTTCGCGGGCGCCTGGCTCAGACGGGTCTCGATCAGGGGCAGGAGTTCCCGATCGTCATAGTGGCGGGGTGCGGAGTGGTCCATGGGATCGGTGCGGATGGCGGCAGCCACAAACGCTTCGCCATCCCAGCCCACCGCCGTGTAGGGCCAGAGGGGGAGAGGCGGTTGGGGGGTAGGATACGACACGGCCGGAAGCAGGGTCCGCGTGTAGCCCGGGGGCAGAAAGGCCGCCACCGGGGTGCACGCAAAACTGCGCCTCCCGATCCGAACACGCGCCACGGGCCGAAATTCGCGCCGCCGGCCATCCCAGGCGACCGGCCGGCTCCCGGGCATGCTGAAGAGCTTGGTCCCTTCGGGGATGCGGAGCAGGTCCTCGGCCGGGACCTCGAGAACGTCGGGTCCCGAGCGGCCGGCCATCCCGAGAGAGGGGTGGTCCAGGATCTGTCCTTTGGAATCTGCCACGACCAGTCGGGGCACAAGATGCTCCTTCCTTGAAGACACCAGAGTATATCTCCCCAAGGCTCGAAGGGGCAACTGCCCTATAGAACCAGAATCGTTCGACCGTTCGGGGGTTCGGGGCACCCACGCCACGGCGGTGGATATCCA
>CAZXXV010000360.1:0-4969 GCA_964644725.1 uncultured bacterium | reverse complement strand
GGAAGCGATGTCGAACGAACACTCGCTAAGCATGCATCTCCTGACCTACCCGTGGAGAGCGTGCAAGTTGCCCCAAGAGCCGGCCGGATGCTTCCTGACCTACTGCTTGGGCGGGGCGACCACCGTGACCCCCGCCGGGGGCGTGAACTGAAACTGCTCATCGCCGAGGCCCGTGTTCAGCTTCAGGTTCGTGAGCGCGATCACCGTCGTGTTGCCGGCCGCATCGAAGGCTGTCGTTTTCTCGACTGTGTAGGTCTGGAGATTTACCTCCAGAAGTATCCGGGCGATGCCGGCTTCAGGATGCTTGGGCTTGAGGTCCAGGATCATGAAGCTCGTGGAGCTGCGGGTGGCCGCATGCTCCACCGCAGCGATGGTGAACTCGCGGCGGAGCTGGCAGTCTCCCGCCAGGAACGACAGGGGCACGCGTGAGCTGAAGGCCTCGCCGACGTCCTGGACCCGGACCTGCTTATCCACTGGAGAATAATCCCACAGCGTCTTGCCGTCCGTCACGAACAGACGCGGCTCCGGCTTGTCGTACTCCCAGCGCACCTTCCCCGGCCGCTTCAGCATGAACGACCCGCCTCCCTCCCTGACCGTGTTGAGGCTCCGGTACGTGACGGTCTGCCGGAATCGCGCTGACAGATCCTGGGTGTTGGCGCATGTGGCCTGAAGCTCGTCCACGACCTCGTCCACCGTCGCCGTTGCCGCGGCGGATGACGTGAGGGGTGAGGCGTGAGGCGTAAGGGGAAGGAGCAGAGCTCCAACCGCCCACAGGATCCTCAGCATCCGAACGCGCCTGCGCCTCATGGTCAGGACTCCGCCCGGGAGATCAGGACCTCGCGCGGACGGGTCCCGTCCATGGCGCTCACGATCCCTTCGCGCTCCATGCGCTCGATCATGCGGGCCGCGCGGTTGAAGCCGACTCGCAGCCGCCGCTGGATCATGGAGATGGATGCCTGCTGGGTCTGGACGACCATCTCGACCGCCTGGCGGTACAGCTCGTCATCCTCCTCCTCCTCGTCCTCCGGCGGCCTGTCCGGCTCGGGCGGCAGGAGCGACCAGACGAACTCCGCGGGCTTGGGCTGGGTCGTGAGGAAGTCCACGACGCGACGGATTTCCACTTCGGTCACGTTGCAGCCGTGGATACGGATCGGCTTGGAGCTTCCCGGCGGGATGTAGAGCATGTCTCCCCTGCCCAGGAGGGCCTCGGCGCCGTTCATGTCCAGGATCGTTCGGGAATCCACCTTGGACGCCACCCGGAAGGAAATGCGCGCCGGGAAGTTCGCCTTGATGACGCCGGTGAGGACGTCCACGGAGGGACGCTGGGTCGCCACGATGAGGTGGATGCCCACGGCCCGCGCCATCTGCGCCAGGCGCATGATGGCATTCTCTACCTCGTTCTGCATTATCAGGATGAGGTCCGCCAGCTCGTCAATCACCACCACCAGCATGGGGAGGCGGCCCCGGTACGATCCCTTGGTGAGATCATCCTCAGGGGGCGGCTCCAGTTCCATCCGCCGGTTGTAGCTTTGCAAGTTGCGCGCCCCGACCTGGGCGAAGAGCCGGTACCGCTCCTCCATGTGCAAGACGACCCGCTGGAGGCGCTTGGCCGCCTCCTTCGGATCCGAGACCACCTTATCGGCCAGGTGAAGAACGCCATTGTAGATCGACAGCTCCACCCGCTTCGGGTCAATCAAGAGCAGCCGGACGTCGCGCGGCTCCGCCCGGTACAGGAGGCTGAGGATCAGGGAATTGATGCACACACTCTTCCCTGACCCGGTCTCTCCGGCGATCAGCAGGTGGGGCATCTGCGCCAGGTCGGCCACCATGGGCGCCCCGCCGATCTCCTTGCCCAGCGCCAGGGGCAACTGCAGGGCCTCGTTGCCGAACTCCTTCGTGGCCAGGACCTCCCGCAGGTGAACCGTGGCCCGGTGCTGGTTCGGGATCTCCACCCCCACGGCTGCCTTGCCGGGGATCGGCGCGACCACGCGGACGCTCAGGGCCTTCAGCCCCAGGGCCAGATCGTCCGCCAGGGCCACGATCCGGTTGATCTTGATCCCCGGGCCCGGCTCGAGCTCATAACTCGTGATGACGGGGCCGGGGTTCACCGCCGTGACGCGACCCTCCACGCCGAACTCCAGGAGCTTCTTCTCCAGGATCTGCGAGTTCTGCGCCATCTCTTCCTGGCTGGAGCCGCCGCGGTCGGCCGGAGGGACGTCCAGGAGCTTCAGCGAGGGCCGGGTGTAGCCCTGCTTCCCGGCCACGAACGGGAACGCCTGCTGGGCCTTGGTCTCCTTCGGCTCCTTGGCCGCGCCAGCGGGGGGAGCTGCAGGCTGCGTCGGTTCCGCCGCGGGAGCGGACCCCGCTGGCGCGGTCACCGGCTCGGGAGCCCCCGTAACTGGAGACGCAGGCGTCGAGACCGCGGCCGGGGCCAGCTTGGCCCGCCGGGCACGCCAGGCGGAGAGGGCTGTCCGCATCCGGGTCCAGGTTCTGGTGAGACCGACCGCGGGCAAAGCGAGAAACGACAGGAGCGCCCGCTGCGAGAGGCAGATCACGGCGAGAGCCAGGCCGGCCAGGGCCAGGACGGCCATCCCGAACTTGCCGAGCGAGAAGAGGAGCCATCGGAACAGCTCATCCCCCAGGAACCCGCCCGGGTGCTCGACGCGCCCGCCCGGCAGGACGCCCACCTGGTGGAGGACACTGGCCAGCAGGCTCAAGGACAGGGCCAGCAGGATCAGGCCCGCAGCGCGGCGCACAGGATGCGCCAGGCGACGGCCTCCGACCCAGGTCCACCCCCACAGGAAGAAGACCGGGGGGACAAGCAGTGCCGACAGCCCCAGAAGCCCGAGCAAGTCCCCGGCCAGTTCCGCCCCCACCCTCCCCACGGCATTATGGATCTGCCTTTCGAGGGCGGTCGTGCTGGCGTAGCTGAAGAAGGACGGATCCCGGGGATCGAAGGTGGCAAGGCTGGCCAGGATCAGAATCGAGGCGGCCATGGCCAGGACGCCGATTCCCTCACGCGTCTTGTCATGGCGGAAGAAGGCCACCAGAAGCTTCAGCCACTCGCTTGGTCTGGTCAGATCCGGTGCCACGCCTGCCTTTCACCTCCCTCTGGCTTGCCAGAGGTTATAGCGTGCAAGCCGCCAATCGCCAAGCTCTTTCTTAACGGGAAACGTAAAACGTGAAGGAGGGGGATAGCGGCCACGATCCCTGCCCCACGTTCTAGATTTTGCCTTTCACCCCTCACGTTTCACCCTTCACGTTTCACGCCTCTCGGCTCTCAGATCTCAATGATCACCGGCAGGATCATCGGGCGCCGGTCCACCGTCTTCTGCAGGAACTTCCGGAGCACCGATCGGATCCGCTGCTTGATCAGGGTCCAGTCGGTCTTCTCCTCGACGCTGCACCCGTCCAGGACCGTGACGATCAGCCGCCGCGCCTCCTCGAACAGGGCGTCATCCTCGGGCAGGTGGGCGAACCCCCGCGAGACGATGTCCGGTCCGGCCACCACGCTCCCCGCCTTGTCGAACCCGATGACCACGACGACCATGCCATCCTGGGCCAAGTGCTGCCGGTCCCGCAGGACAGTGTCGCCCACGTCCCCCACGCCCTTGCCGTCCACGAAGACCCGGCCCGCTGGGACTTTGCGGACCACTTTCCCCCACGTCGGCGTCACTTCCAGCACTTCCCCGTTCTCCAGGAGGAAGATATGGTCTTCCGGGAGGCCGACCCGCCTCGCCAGTTGGGCATGGCAGTGGAGGTGCCGGTACTCCCCGTGCACCGGCACGAAGAAGCGGGGGCGGGTCAGGTTGAGCATGAGCTTCAGCTCCTCCTGGCTGGGATGGCCCGAGACGTGGACGCCGGGAAGGACGTCCTCCGTGATCACCTGGGCACCCCGCCGGAAGAGATGGTTGACGGTGCGGGCGATGGATTTCTCGTTGCCCGGGATCACCCGCGCCGAGAAGATCACGGTGTCCCCGGACAGGATCTCGATCTGCTTGTGCTCTCCCACCGCCATCCGGGCGACGGCGGAGAGGGGCTCACCCTGCGATCCCGTCGTGATGATCACGCCCTGATCCGGGGGAAAGCGCTTCAAGTCGTCCAGGCGGACCAGCGCGCCCTCCGGCACCCGCAGGTATCCCAGCTCCGCCGCGATCCGGGTATTGGCCGCCATGCTCTTGCCGTTCACCGCAACCTTCTTGCCCAGGCGGGCGGCCACGTCCAGGACCTGCTGGATCCGGTGGATGTGGCTGGCAAAGCAGGCCACGATGATCCGGCGCGGCGCGGTCCGGAAGATCGACTCGAAGGTCTGCCCGATGGCGGATTCCGACGGGGTGAAGCCCTCCCGGATGGCGTTGGTGCTGTCGGAGAGGAGGAGCAACACCCCCTGCTCGCCCAGCTCGGTGAACCTCCGGAAGTCGGTCAACTCCCCGTCCACCGGCGTCTGGTCGAACTTGAAATCGCCGCTGTGGATGATCAGGCCGGCCGGCGTATGCGCCGCGACCGCCACGCCGTCGGGGATGCTGTGGCTGACCCGAATGAACTCCAGCCTGAGGCCTCCCAGGCGCAGGCTGTCGCCGGCCCGAATGCGGCGGAGATCGGCCGTCTGGTCCAGGCCGAACTCCCGGAGCTTTTCCTGGACCAGTCCGAGGGCAAGCGGGGTGCCGTACACCGGGACGGGAAGCTGGGGCAGGAGGAAGGGAAGACTGCCGGTGTGATCCTCGTGACCGTGGGTGAGGACGACGCCGCGGACCTTCTGCCGCTGCTCCAGCAGGTAGGTCACCTCCGGGATCACCAGGTCGATCCCCAGCATCTCTTCCTCTGGGAACATGAGCCCGGCGTCGATGACCAGAAGATCCTCCTCCGTCTCGAGGAGGGTCATGTTCATCCCGATCTCGCCCAGGCCGCCCAGGGGGATGATGCGCACCCACGGCTCACTGTGACTCAAAACGGATCGGGTCCTCCTTCA
>CAZXXV010000359.1:0-4970 GCA_964644725.1 uncultured bacterium | reverse complement strand
ATGGTAATCCCGGCCGAAGGCCCGTCCTTGGGGATGGCCCCAGCCGGCACGTGGATGTGGACGTCGTTCTTGGCGAAGGTCTCTTCCTTGATCCCCAGGCTGGCCCCCCGGGATCGGGCGTAACTCAAGGCGGCCTGGGCCGATTCCTTCATGACGTCCCCCAGGTGGCCGGTGAGGGAGAGGATCCCCTTGCCCCGCATCATGGTGCATTCGATGTACAGGATGTCGCCTCCGGTCTGGGTCCAGGCCAATCCGGTCGCCACCCCCACCTCGTCCTTTTCCTGCTCCGGCTCCGGCAGGAACTTGGGCGCCCCCAGGTAGCGGGTGAGGCCGGCGCCGGTGACCCGGGTGAGGCCCTTCTTCCCCTCGGCCACGTCCCGCGCCACCTTCCGGCAGATGGTCGCCACCTCACGCTCCAGGTTGCGCAGGCCCGCCTCCCGCGTGTAGCTCTGGATGACCTTCAGGATGGCCTCGTCGGTGATCTCCAGGAGCTTCTTGCTGATCCCGTGCTCGTCCAGTTGCCGGGGGAGGATGTACCGATTGGCGATGTGCAGCTTCTCCTCCTCCGTGTATCCCGAGATCTCGATGATCTCCATCCGGTCCTTCAGGGCCGGCAGGATGGGATCGGCCAGGTTCGCCGTGGTGATGAACATCACATTCCGGAGGTCGAAGGGCACCCCCAGGTAATGGTCCGTGAAGGCCACGTTTTGCTCCGGGTCCAGCACCTCCAGCAGGGCCGCCGAGGGATCGCCCCGGAAGTCCGCCCCCACCTTGTCCACCTCGTCCATCATGAAGACCGGGTTGTTGGTGCCGGCCTGCTTGATCCACTGGATGATCTTCCCGGGGAGGGCGCCGATGTAGGTCCGGCGATGACCCCGGATCTCGGCCTCGTCCCGCACGCCGCCCAGGGAGATGCGGACGAACTTCCGTCCCAGGGCCCGCGCGATGGAGCGGCCCAGGGACGTCTTGCCCACGCCCGGTGGCCCCACGAAGCATAGGATCGGGCCCTTCATCTTCTTCTTCAGCTTGCGGACGGCCAGGTACTCCAGGATCCGCTCCTTCACCTTCTCCAGGTCGTAGTGGTCCTTCTCCAGGATCTTGTGGGCCTGCTTGATGCTCAGCTTGTCCTTGGTCTGCTTGGCCCAGGGCAGGTCGATCAGCCAGTCCAGGTACGTCCGGATGACCGAGGCCTCGGCCGCGTCCGGGTGCATGCGCGAGAGCCGGCCGAGCTGCGTCTTGGCCTCCTGCGCGACCTCGGGAGGCATCTTGGCCTTTTCGATCTTCTGCTCCAGTTCCTGGACCTCCTGGCCGCGCTCGTCGGCCTCGCCCAGCTCTTTCTGGATGGCCTTGAGCTGCTCCCGGAGGTAGTACTCCCGGTGGGTCTTGTCCATCTCCTCCCGGGCCTGGGATTGGATCTTGTGCTGCATCTCCAGCACTTCAATCTCCTTGCCCAGAAGCTCTGCGAGCTTCTTCAGCCGCTCCACCGGGTCGAAGATCTCCAGGATCTGCTCCGCCTGCTCCACCTTGAGGTCCAGGTTACTGGCCACCAGATCCGCCAAACGCCCCGGATGCTCCAGGTTGTTGATGATGACGAGGACGTCGGGCGAGACCCCCTTGCCCAGGTTGACGCTCTTCTGGACCTGCTCCTTGACGGAGCGGATCAGGGCCTCGACCTCCAGACCCTGGGGAGCCGTTTCCGGTTCCGCCACCTCGGCTATCTTGGCCTCGAAGTAAGGATCGCGGCGCGTGAACCCCAGGATGCGGGCGCGGGACACCCCCTGGACCAGGATCTTGACCCGGCCATCCGGCATCTTCAGCATCCGCATGATCATGGCCACCGTGCCGACGCTGTGCAAATCCTCGGGGCCCGGATCCTCGGCCTCGGCGTCGCGCTGGGCCGCCAGCAGGATCAGCCGCTCCCTCGACAGGGCCTCGTCCACCGCCCGGATGGATTTGTCGCGGCCCACGAACAGGGGCAGGATCATGAACGGATAGACCACCACATCCCGGACCGGCAGGAGGGGAACCTGGCCGGGCATCTTCCGCTCGCCCTGCGGCTGCTCGACGCCTACCTCAACCTCGGGTGTCTCCCCGGTGCCTTCCACATCCTCTTCTTGGTCCTTCAATGTACAAATCTCCTTCTCCCGCACCACGTGAGCGGGAGCGCGGCAGTTCGTTTGCCGTGGCAACTGCTGGCTCAGACCTCCTCCCTCCGCCTCCCCCGGGACGAGGACCGTCCACGCGAACGCGATTCCATCTTGGGACGCGCTTTCGTCCGCTTGATGCGCTCCGGTCGGATATCCATGTCCGGATCCCAGAGGTCGTCGTAGGGATCCGTGGGCACCTCGTCCTCCTCGGTCGTCGCGGGTTCCAGCTCGTCCTCCTGGGGCGCAGGGCCGCTTGCCGGCTCACCGTCCGGGATCGGCGGGTGGCGGGGGGGTGGCTTTTCCATCATGGGCTCTGCGTCACCACCCGGCGGGAACCCCGCCGGGCTGGGCCTGTTCCGGGCGAACCAGCCTCCGCCCGGTGCGCGTGGGGCTGGTCCGAACCGAGATCCAGACTCCGCAGGAAGTCCCTGAATCCCGGCGCGACGTCCGGCCGCTGCAGGGCAAACTCCACCGTGGTCTTCAGGAAGCCGAGAATGGTCCCCGCATCGTACCAGCGTCCCTGGAACTCCAGGGCGTAGATCATCTGTTTCTTGCTCTTGAGCAGCGCCTTCAGGGCATTGGTCAATTGGATCTCGCCGGTGCGGTCCGGCGCCGTCTTCTCTAGGAGGGGGAAGATCTCAGGCGTCAGGATGTAGCGGCCAATGACAGCCAGGTCCGACGGGGCCTCTTTGACGTCGGGCTTCTCCACCATGTCCATGATGTGGTAGAGGTTCTCTTCCAGCCTGCGGCCCTTGATCACCCCGTACCGGGAGACCTCTGCCCGGGGGACCCGCTTTACGCACATCACGGAGCAGCGGTGCTTCTCGTACACCGCGATCATCTGCTGCAGGGCCGGCACCTTATCCGTCAGGATGTCGTCCCCCAGGAGGACCGCGAACGGCTCGTCCCCCACCAGGTCCCTGGCCGCCAGGACGGCATGGCCCAGACCCAGGGGTTCCTTCTGGCGCACGTAGCATACCCGGACCAGTTCCGAGACCCGCCGCACGACCTCCAGCAGGTCGCTGCGGCCCTTCTTGCTGAGCATCAGCTCCAGCTCGATGGAGCGGTCGAAGTGATCCTCGATCGCATTCTTGCCCCGGCCGGTCACCACGATGATGTCCTGGATGCCCGAGGCAACCGCCTCCTCCATGACGTACTGGATCGTGGGCTTGTCCACGATCGGCAACATCTCCTTGGGCTGGGCCTTGGTCGCGGGCAGGAACCTCGTGCCGAGCCCTGCTGCTGGAAACACCGCCTTTCGGATCGTCATCAGGTTTCCCCTGGTGGTCTCCGGTGGAGCCTCAGTGAACGCTGTTGAAACGCCGGACTTCCCCGTGGACCCGGGGGCGCGGCTGCAGCAGCCAGGTCAGGAGGCTCCCCACCAAGCTGATGATGACCGCGCCCAGGATCGCGCTCCCGAACCCTGCCACGTGCACGCCCTTGACCACGCTTGCCACGAGGGCGAGCATGGCACCGTTTATGACCAGAGCGAACAGGCCCAGCGTGACCACTGTGAGGGGCAGGGTCAGAAAGAGCAGAATCGGGCGGAGCGTGACATTCACGAGGCCAAGCAGGAGGGCCGCCACGACGGTGGGCCACACCCCATCTACCTGGATACCCGGCAGCACCTGGGCCGCTACCCCGATGCCCAGCGCGGTCGTCAACCATCGAATGACGAAGGAATGCATCGCTCCCCGCCGATTTCTCAGTCGGTTACGTTTATACCAGCTTAACCCCAATTGTCAACCGCGTTCGCCCGGTATACCGCGGCATACGGGCGACATGCGGAAGAACCGGACGGAGGGCACCGTGCCGCTAGTGGCCGGCGATTGGAGGGGTTGCCGTCGTGGGTTCCAGTCGGGGAGCATCACTTTGCGCCCGAAATGAAATGTACAAGCCTCCGGAGGCCCTTTCCCCGTCGTCACCGTAGGGTCGGGTTGTTTTCCTTCAGATGGTGCCGCTCGAGCCTATGGCACCTTCCAGAGAACCTTTCCATCCTTGTCGAAGAGGCTCAGGGTTGGTGAGCCGTCAGCCACCGTAACCAGCACAGCGCGGGGGGTCGCGTTCTTGTCGTAGAGTCGGAGCATCGTCGACCCATCCGCCAGCGTCGCTAGCATAGCCCCGCCCATTCTCTCCTTCTCGGAGAGGCCCAGGCTTGCCGAGCCGTTCGGCCACACGGCCAGGACGACGCGAGGTTTTCCGTCCTCCTCCAAGAACTCCAGCCTTGGTGTGCCGTCCGCCCGGATGGCCAGTGTCCCCCGTATCTTTCCGCTCGCATCCTTGAGGACGAACTGCTCGGCCTCCACGGTCCGGCTACCCGGCACCGCCTGCCCCATCAACACCATGGCGACAATCCCAATAAGAGCCACAGCCCCCCACCGCTTCAAGTGGCGGTTCTCCCGCTCCACACGTTCCAACCGCTCCGCCACAGCCTGGATGTCCGACACCGGCGAGGTCATGGGTCCTCCCCTTTTTCTCCGTGCTTTTCCCCCACTAGCTACTTACCCCCGGCTGCCTTCTCCTTCACTCGCTTGATCTCCTCCAGCACCTCGGCCCGCGTGACCAGCCCTCGCCGCTCCGGCACGGTCAGCAGGGCCTCGCACTCAAAGGCCTGGGCCAGCACAACCTCCTCCAAGGGCACGGTTTGCTTGCCGCGCATTTTCTTGGCCCTTCTCACTCCCCCCTATCCGCATCCGCCTTCGAAACTGCGCCGGGCTCTCGAACTTGTCCCCCAGTGCCCGCATGCTCGCGCGGTCTCGTCTAGCCTGCGCGGCCGCCTCTCTTAGGACCTCATCCGATCTCTGGAAGTTGTGGACTTTCACC
>CAZXXV010000358.1:0-4989 GCA_964644725.1 uncultured bacterium | reverse complement strand
TCTGGCGCCCTCGAACAACACCTACGTTCAGGGGGTGCCCGAGTTCCAGGCCGGTTCGTACGCGGGCCGGAACTTCCGGTTCGGCGTGCGAGAGCACGCCATGGGAGCGATCTCCAACGGGATGGCGCTGCACGGCGGCCTTCGGCCGTACACGGGAACGTTCCTGGTCTTCTCCGACTACATGCGCCCGGCGTTGCGGCTGGCTGCCCTGATGCAGGTCCCGGTCATCTTCATCTTCACCCACGACAGCATCGGGGTGGGCGAGGATGGACCGACACACCAGCCCATCGAGCAGCTTGCGGTCCTGCGCGCCATCCCCGGCCTCACCGTGATCCGGCCGGCGGATGCCAACGAGACGGTCGAAGCGTGGCGGGTCGCCCTGACGCACGCGAGACCGACCTGTCTGATCCTGACGCGGCAGAATCTCCCGGTCCTGGATCGTGCTGGGGTGCAGCCTGGTGGCGGCGTAGAGCAGGGGGGCTACGTCCTGGCGGATTCCCGGCAAGGAAACCCCCAGGTCATCCTGATCGGCACAGGCTCTGAGGTAGCGGCGGCCCTCGGGGCGCAGAAGCTCCTGGCAGAGAAGGGCGTGGCCGCCCGCGTGGTCAGCATGCCATCCTGGGAGCTCTTCGAGCGGCAGCCGCAAAGTTACCGCGACAGCGTCCTGCCGCCCACGGTGATGGCCAGGGTGGCGGTCGAGGCAGGGGTCCCCCTCGGGTGGCACAAGTACGTCGGTCCGGCGGGCGACGTCGTGGGCATGACGCGGTTCGGCGCCTCGGCGCCCGGGCCGGTCGTCTTCGAGAAGTTCGGCTTCACGCCCGAGAACGTGGCAGCTCGGGCGCTCCGGCTTCTCGGCAAGTGAAAGAGGGCAATTGGGCAATCTGGCGCCTTGGTAATCAGGCAATTCGGCAATCTGGCAACTAAGCAATGTGGAGATGCGGTTTCCTCGCCTCCAGATTGCCTGGTTGCCAAGTTGCGGGGTTGCCCATCGAGGGGAGAGGTGAGCTATGGGGAGCCTGAATATGCAGGTGAGCGGTCTGGGCTCGTACGCCTCTCAGATGGAAGCGACACTCGCCGATCTCCAGCAGCGTGACGCGGCGGCCAGGATCTGGGCCAAGGATCCTTCGCTCTGGAAATCGGAACCCGACCACCAGAAGATCATCCGGAACAGCCTGGGCTGGCTGACGGTCATGGCCACGATCCGGCAGCACGCGTCAAGCCTGGCGCGATTCGCGGTCGAGGTGGGCCAGGCCGGCTTCAGTCACGTGCTGCTGCTGGGCATGGGGGGGAGCAGCCTGTGTCCCGATGTCTTGCGCCTGACCTTCGGTGAGGCGGCCGGGTTTCCCAAAATGGCGGTCCTGGACACGACGGACCCGGCCAGCATCCAGGCCTTCGAGCGGTCCGTGGATATGCCGCGCACCCTCTTCATTGTGGCCAGCAAGTCGGGAACGACGCCGGAGATCAGCGCCTTCCATCAGTATTTCTTCGCCAAGGTCCGGGGGCTCAAGGGTGAGCGTGCCGGGGGGCAGTTCATCGCCATCACCGATGCCGGGACAGCGCTGGAGCGGACGGGTGGTGAGGCCAAGTTCCGTCATGTCTTTCTCAACCCGTCGGACATCGGCGGCCGCTACTCGGCCCTGTCGTTCTTCGGTATGGTGCCGGCGACCCTGATCGGCCTGGATATCCTCCGGATGCTGGACCGCGCGGACCAGATGGCCGAGGCCTGCCGGGCGGGGGCCCCGCCCCGGGAGAATCCGGGTGTATGGCTCGGCGCCGTCATGGGTGCTTTGGCTAAGGCGGGGCGGGACAAGTTGACCTTCGTCTGCTCGCCGGAGATCGCCTCGTTCGGCTACTGGGTGGAACAACTCGTTGCCGAGAGCACGGGGAAGGACGGGACGGGAATCCTCCCGGTGGAAGGAGAGGCGCTGGGCGATCCCGGCGTGTACGGGGACGATCGGGTCTTCGTGCATCTCAAGCTCCACGGCTCGAAAGATCGGGAGCTGGACGGGAAGGTGAGTGCGTTGGAGCGGGCAGGGCACCCGGTGGTGACGATCACCCTTCAGGATCTCTATGATCTGGGCGCAGAGTTCTTCCGTTGGGAGTTCGCCACCGCCGTGGCCGGCGCGGCGATCGGGGTCAATCCATTCGATCAGCCAAACGTTCAGGAAAGCAAGGATAATACGAAACGGCTCCTCGGCGAGTTCAAGGCGAACGGGCGGCTTCCCGAGGGGAATCCGATCTTCAGCGATGGCTCCATCCGGCTGTATGGGGATGAGGCAAGCGCCGCGGCCCTGAAGGGGGCGAAGACATTGGCCGATGCCATGCGGGCACACCTGGGCCGAATCCGGCCCCGCGACTACGTGGCGCTGACTGCATATTTGCAGGCGACACCCGCCCATGCAGAGATTCTGGGTGCGATCCGCTCGCACATCAGGGACAGGTTCCGAGTGGCGACCACGCTGGGGTACGGGCCGCGATTCCTGCACTCGACGGGGCAACTGCACAAGGGCGGTGGCGACAAGGGGGTCTTTCTGCAGTTCACGGCGGACGACCCGGTGGATCTTCCCATCCCGGGAGAGCCGCACAGCTTCGGCGTGATGAAGGCGGCTCAGGCCCTGGGCGACCTCCAATCCCTCCAAAGCCGGAACCGTCGGGCGCTTCGCATCCACATTACGGGCAGCATCGAGGCTGGCCTGCGGCGTGTCCTGGAGGCTGTGAGGGAGACATAGTCAACCGCAGATGCGGAACTGACGGACCTACCTTAACCACAGATTGCGCTTCCGGCCCGTAGGGCCTACAGCCCGGAGGGCAGATTACGTCGAGCCCTGAGTTGACCCGCTCGGAGTACATATGCCTCGCCCGGGCGAGATCCGCCTCCGGCGGACAGATTTCGCAGATTGCGCAGATTATTCTGACACCGACGAAAGGACAGCGATCATGAATCCGAAGCAGATGGCAGCAGAGCATGGGGCGAGTCTCGTCGAATCCGGAATGGTTCTGGGGCTTGGCAGTGGCACGACCGCGACGCTGGCGGTCCAGGCCATCGGCCGCCGGCTCCGCGAGGGGAGCCTGCGGAACGTGATCGGGGTGCCGTCGTCCAGCGCCATCGCCGCGGTCGCCCGGGAGTCGGGCGTGCCGCTCACGACGCTGGACGAGCATCCTGTCTTGGATCTCGACCTAGACGGGGCCGACGAGGTGGACCCGAACCTGAATCTCATCAAGGGGCTGGGGGGAGCGCTGCTCTGGGAAAAAGTCGTGGCGACCGCCTCGCGCCGCGTGGTGATCTTCGTAGACGAGTCCAAGCTGGTGGATCGCCTGGGGACCAAGGCGCCCTTGCCGGTTGAGGTGATCCCGTTCGGGTGGCGGACCCACATCGCCTTCGTGCAATCGCTGGGGGGAAAACCGGAGTTGCGGACGAACCCCGACGGCAAGCCCTTTGTGACGGACGAGGAGAACTACATCCTGCACTGTCGGTTCGATGGGATTTCCAATCCGGCCGACCTGGACACGCGCCTGCTCACTCGCGCGGGCGTCGTCGGGACGGGCCTCTTCCTGGGCATCGCCCACCAGGTCATCATCGGCCGCGCATCCGGCGTCGAAGTCCGGAGCCGGCGCTAGCGGTCCTGTCGGCCTGGCGGTCCCAGTGGTTGCTCAATCTCAAGGAGGCAACCGCTGGATTGACGCGAAGGCTGTCCCGATGACGGCACACGACTCCTCTCCTGTACGGGTCCAGCGCTAGGTCAAAAGGACTGCCTGACCCCTTTCTCAAGGGAGGTATCTCGCGGTAATCTACAAAGAGGTGAGCCGAGCGGATGGCTTTATCGTCACCGCATATTTCACTTCCAGGCTCCCAAGGAGATCGATACTATGGCCAAAAGGATCGCGGCCGCGAAAGCGGTAGAAGATATCTCAGGTGCGTTGCCTTACCTGATTCGACTGCCGGCCGGAAGGGCTTGGGTGGACTACGACCAAGAGGCGGATGTCTTGTACATCAGTCTGAAGCGCCCGCAGAAGGCGACGGATACCGAGGTTCTGGAGGATAAAGGCATACTCCTCCGGTACAAGGGCAAAGAACTGGTGGGCGTCACCGTTCTCGATGCTTCAAAGCGGGCAAAGGGGGCGAGAAGGACTAGACGCGCACCGACTCTCTGAAGTGCACCGCACGGTCCCTCTGCTGCTGATTGAGATTCCCGGCCTTCCCACTTTGACTGTGCGGCTGACGGTCAAAAGCCTACGGCCGGCCGCCGATTGCCATCAAGTCTTCCGCGCGTCGTGCATCCTCGTCAGACATGCGCTCAAGCGGCAACCAAGTTGGCCGGCTGGTTGACCAGTTAGATACGCGCGTCCCTAATTCCCGCTCCACGGCAGGCGGGACAATGACCTCACCGGCGGCCGGCAAGAGCGCGAGGGCATGCGCCTCGTGGAGATGAAGAATTGGCCCCGTATCGCAGATAACGATCCTCACGCAGCCGGTCCCTTCTGCTTGAGTGCCCACTCGATATCATCGCGCATGAAGCGCTCAAGCAGGTCAACCCGGTTGCGTCGGACAAACTCCATCAGGGCTGCCCTGATGACCTCCGCCTCGGAGTTGAACCATCCAGTCTTTACATATACTTCAATCTCTGCAGCAAGTTTCTCGGGGAGTTCAACCTGGATTGCCTTCATCGCTTGCCTCCACTCTCACCGGCTCTTCTGAGAGCTTCCCTACCGATCTCCCCATTTCAAAGGCGGATTTTCACGAAACTTCACAGACCCGCTCGTCAAGTGGAATTTGGATTCACTTGACAGGTAGCTACTCCGCGGCACGGAGACCAGGGTAACTATCTCAGGATGCACGCACGCGTGTCAACGATTCTCGTATTTCTCGACGATCTGCCCTCCAGCGAGGGGCTACGCTTCACTGTGTCGAACGGATCGATGCCGCCGCGTGGGGATGGCAAGCATGGAGAAATTGGGAAGTAATTGGTCTGCGGAGTCTCGGAAATTCCA
>CAZXXV010000357.1:0-4992 GCA_964644725.1 uncultured bacterium | reverse complement strand
TTTTCAAAAGGACAGCTTCGTCCGGCTGGGGCGGAAGCACGAGGGGAAGCGGTACTCGGTGATCGCGGGACGTCTGAAGGGCGAGGACGCCCTGACGGACCAGGCGTATCGGTATCCGGTGGAGGACTGGACGGCTGGGCAGGCGGAGGGGCACTGCGAGGATCACGAGGGGATCCTGTTCGAGCCGGCGACGGAGGAGGAGGGCGCACACGCAGGTGCGCCCCTACGGGAGGTGCGGATGGAGCCCGAGCTCGAGCGGCGGTTCCTGGCGGGGGAAGTACGGCTGGTGGAGGGGGCCCAGGGCACGGCGCCGCGGGTCGCGGGGTACGGGGCGGTGTTCGACGAGCCGAGCGAGGACCTGGGAGGCTTCCGGGAATCCATCGAGCCGGGGGCGTTCGCCCAGTCGGTCGCGCGGGACGACATCCGGTCGCTGTGGAATCACGACCCGAACATTGTGCTCGGGCGAAACCGGTCGGGGACGCTGCGCTTATATGAGGATGGGCGGGGGCTGGGCTACGAGGTAGACCTGCCCGATACGCAGTGGGGGCGCGACGTGGCGGTGTCGATCCGGCGCGGAGACGTATCGGGGTCCTCGTTCGGATTCCGAGTGACGCGCGACCGCTGGAACCAGGACGAGGAGGGGAATCCCACGCGGCGGCTGTTCGAGGTGATGCTGTTCGACGTGGGGCCGGTGACGTTCCCGGCATATCCGCAGACGAGCGCGCAGGTGCGCGCGCGGATGCGGGAGATGGAGGGACCGGGCGCCGGGCTGGAGCCTGGCGATCCGGAGGCGGAGGAGTCGGCGGCGCAGGTGCGCCGGGAGAGTATCCTCCGGATGATGCGGAGGCGGTTGGAGCTGGCGGAGAGGGAGTGACCCTCACCCCAGCCCTCTCCCTGTGAGGGAGAGGGAGCAAGGGGAGGGAACAGACGGAGGATGGGGAGATGAAGAGCAGGGAACTGAGGCAGAAGAGGGCGGGGCTGATCGCGCAGGCGCGGGGGATCCTGGACAAGGGGGAGGCCGAGAAGCGGGACCTGAGCCAGGAGGAGACGAACGCGTACGATGCGCTGTGGGCGCAGATCAACACGCTGGGGACGGACATCGAGCGGCTGGAGCGCCAGGAGCAGGCGGAGAGCGACCTGCAGCAGACGGCGGGGGCCTCGGGGATACGGCCGGACCCGCAGGACTCTTCGCCAGGCAGGGCGTCGCAGGGGGCCGACGAGCAGCGGACGGCGACGTGGCAGGTGGAGCAGCGGAGGGCGCTGAGGCGGTTTCTGACGGATTTCGACGGGGGGAGCGGGCGGATCGAGCTGCGGGCGCTGCAGGCGTCGTCGGACATCTACGGCGGGTACCTGGTGACGCCGGTGGAGTTCGTGGCGGACCTGATCCAGGCGGTGAATAACCTGGTGTTCGTGCGCCAGTGGGCGACGGTGTACCAGGTGACCGGCGCGGATGCGCTGGGGGTGCCGAGCCTGGATGCAGACCCGGCGGATCCGACGTGGACGTCGGAGCTGCTGGTCGGCAGCGAGGACAGCACGATGTCGTTCGGCAAGCGGGAGCTGCACCCACACCCGCTGGGCAAGTGGATCAAAGTGTCGAGGACCTTGCTGCGCAAGGTGCCGGACGCGGAGCAGCTGGTGCGCGATCGGCTGGCGTACAAATTCGCCGTGGCCATGGAGAACGCGTACCTGAACGGCGACGGGGCGGGGCAGCCACTGGGGGTGTTCACGGCGAGCAACGACGGCATCCCGACGAGCCGGGACGTGAGCACGGGGAACGCGGCGACGTATCCGACGTTCGACGGTCTGATCGAGGCCAAGTACACGCTGAAGCAGCAGTATTGGTCTGTCGCGAAGTGGTTGATGCACCGCGATTGCGCCAAACTGGTGGCCAAGCTGAAGGACGGGGATGGCCAGTACATCTGGCGCGAGTCGGTGCGCGTTGGGGAGCCGGATCGGATCCTGGGGGCGCCGGTGTTCATGTCAGAGTACGCGCCGAACACGTTCACGGCGTCGCTGTACGTGGCGGTGCTGGGGGACTGGTCGCGGTACTGGATCGCGGACGCGCTGGACATGGATGTCCAACGGGCGGTGGAAAAGTTCATCGAGACCAACCAGGTGGGCCTGTACGGGCGCATGGAAACGGACGGCATGCCGGTGCTGGCGGAGGCGTTCGTGCGGGTCAAACTCGCCGCTTCCTAAGCGCCGAGATGGAGGGCGCTCGCAGCGAGCGCAACACGTAGGAGGGCGGACACACAGGTCCGCCCCTACGGGTGGCCAACGGAGGGGGTTCGTGCGCACCAGGTGCGCCTAGCGAACCCGGGAGGATGAGGTGAATCACAATTTTAACGTGAACGTGAAGCTGATGGCGGGGCAGACGAGCCCCGAGGACGCGCTGGCGGCAGGGAACTATCCGGCGTCGGGGAGCTATGTAGACGTGTCGGGGTTCGAGTGGGTGAACGTGATCGTCCACCTGGGCGCGATCCACGCCAGCGACACGCCGACGTTCGAGGTGAAACAGGCGGACGCGGCGAACGGGACGGCGGACACGATCTCGGCGACGTACTGCAAGAAGATCTGTGCGGCGACGGACGACGACCAGGCGATCGTGTTCGCGATCAAGGTGGAGTCGCTGGAGACGGACCATCATTTCCTGACGACGACGGTATCGGGCGTGACCAACGGCAGCTACGGGGATATCCTGTACGAGCTGTGCGGGCCGCGGAAGGCGCCGATCACGCAGGATGCGACGCTGCTGCCAAGCGACAATCAGTTCGAATTCATCTAGGCGGACGACATGCGAATCCGGATGATCACGCTGGCGGCGGGTCCGGAGGGGATCTGGCGGCCGGGTCAAATCCTGGATGTCACGCCGGCTGCGGCGCGGCAGATGACCCTGGGTGGATTCGCGGTGGCTCTGGAGGAGCCCCCGGTGGATCCGCCCGGGGGGGCCGTGCCCGGGCCGGGCGTGGAGACGGCGACGCGTGAGCGGCGGGAGACGGCCGTGGGGCGGAGGCAAAGGAAGAGGGAAAAAGGGTAAAAGGGAAAGGGAGGATGAGATGAACGGCAGGAACCGTGTTTTTGGGATCGTGGCGGTGGTGGCGATCGTGATCGCGCTGGCGGCGGCAGCGGGCGCGGGGATCGCGCTGCGCGGGGCCACCGGAGGTGGCACGACCTTCGGGGCGCAGGCTGCGGATTACGGCTGCCAGGTGTACCGGGAGCAGGGATGCGCGAAGCTGGTGGTAGCGACCGGCGGGGCGGTGGTGATCGAGGCGGGCGGCGCGCTGGCGATCACGCCGGGGGCGACGGTGAATATCGGGGCGGCTGAGGCGCACGCGGGGGTGAACACGTTCAGCGGGGCGGTCAAAGTCGTGGCGACGCCGGCCTCCACGCAGACGCCGCAGTTCCTGATCCAGGACGTGGGGGCGGGGAATCCGTTCGAAATCCGGAACAGCGGCGGGACGCCGGTGGTGCAGGTGCAGGACGCGGGGACGGTCCAGAAGGGATATTTCATCAGCTACGACCTATACGGGCGGAAGATCGTGTGCAATAGCCAGGTGATCACGGGGACGGGGACGCTGGCGCACGGGTTGGCGACGCCGGTGTGGGTGATACCGAGCATGGCGCAGGACGTGGTGGGGGACTGCACGCATCTGTCGTACACGAATGCCGCCGCGACCGTGACGGTGAAGTGCTGGAACTCGGCGCTGACGCCGGCGGCGGGGGTGGCGGGGACGACGGTGCAGTGGTGTGTGATCGGGATGCCGTAGGAGCACGCACACAGCAGAGACAGATAGAGGGCGGACACGGGGATTCGGAGCGAATCCAGTCCGCCCCTACGGGCGCTGCGAGGGCGCCGAGGAGGAGAATAGATGCCACTGAATACGCCTACTGATTTATTGGGGCGGGAGTTCACCTTCCAGTCCGCTGCCGCGGCCACCGGCAACGGCAACGTCATGGACGTGTCCGACCTGGCCACCCTGGCCGTACAGGTCACCGGCACGTTCGTCGGCACCATCACACCCGAGGGCACCGTCGACGGCACCAACTGGATCGCCATCCCCAACTATGCCCAGAGCGACCGCGCATGGAAAGGCACCTTCACCGCCACGGGCATCTACAACGTCCCCGTCGCCGGACTGCGCCAGATCCGCTACCGCATCTCCGCCTACACCTCGGGAGCGATCACCGTGGTCGGCTTGGGCTCCTCAGCCCCCCTCACCCAGCTCGCAGCACATTGGACCGCCGCTGGAGACACCGGCCCGCATTTCGCCGGACTGGCCGTAAACAGCCAAGGCATGACTTACAGCGGCGCAACCTGGGACCGCGCGCGCAGCAACGTGGATTCGACGCCGCTGGCCTCCGCAGCGCGCACCGCCACGGTCAACTCCGCCGATCAGACCAACTCCAACGGCCGTGGGGTGCTGGTCACCCTGAACGTCACCGCCCTGGCCGATACGCCGTCCGTCGTCCTGTCCATCGAGGGCAAGATGGGCAGCGTGTACGAGGCGCTGCTGACGGCCGCAGCGGCCGTCACGGCCACCGGCATCCACTCCTATCTCGTCTATCCGGGCTGTGGGGCCGCTTCCGCCGACGTGGTGCAGGTCGCCGGGTTCCCGCTGCCGAGGACCTGGCGCGTGACCGTCACTCACGGCGATGCGGACTCGATCACCTATAGCGTGACGGCGAGCGTGATCCTGTAGGGGAAGAGGGAAAAGGGAAAAAGGGGAAAGGGGAAAGGGGGAAGGGGAAACGTGGCGGATTATGAGTTCCGATATCAGTTGCAGGCGGCGCCGCAGCCGGTAGCAGATGGATCATCCGGGGTGATACACGGGATCGACGCGGTATGCCGGGTGGCGGGATCGGCGGATCCGTTCCGGCTGGTGCCGGGGCGGCACGTGGAGATCGTCGTGCCGGCGGCGGAGATGAAGGCCATGAGCGACCTGCCGGACGGGACGAGCGCGCAGCGGACGGCGAAGGCGAACGCGTACAAAG
>CAZXXV010000356.1:0-4993 GCA_964644725.1 uncultured bacterium | reverse complement strand
CCCCCACGACCGGCGGCGCCACCTGGCGCTCCGCCCTCGGGTGGTCCTGGGCTATGATGCGGCAGCTCGCCCGGGGAGCGCGCGATGGACGGCACCGGCCGGCATCGGGCCTGACCTTCATCGAGCTTCTGATCTCCGTCGCCGTGCTGGGAATCCTGGCTGCGGTGGCCATGCCCCTGGTGCAGGTGGGTGTCGCGCGGACGCGCGAGCTGGAGCTGCGCCGAGTACTCCGGAAATTGCGCGAGGGCATCGACCTCTTCAAGGCGGAGTATGACAAGGCCCGGACGAATGCCCGGGATGCTCGGAACGACTTCAGGAAGCGTGTCTCGGTCGATCGCACCGGCTACCCGCTGACCCTGGACGAGATGGTGGAGACGAAGATCCTCCGCCGGGTCCCCCGGGATCCCATGACCCCCGAGGGCAAGTGGGTCACCCGGTCCTTCTCCGACAAACCAGACTCCAGCCTCTCGGACGGCAAGGACGTGTACGATGTTCGGAGTGCCAGCAAGGCGGTCGCTCTGGACGGGACGACGTATGACACCTGGTAGCCCGACGGGCCAAAGCATAGGCCGGCCAGGAGCATGCCACGTCTCCAGACTGGTGTCGGTCGCCTCGCGTCCGGGACGGCCCGCCCGGCCGGGTGGCTTCACGCTGATCGAACTGTTGATCGTCATCAGCATCATCGGGATCCTGGTCACCCTGGCGCAGCCGTACTACCAACGGGCCGTCATGGCTGCCAAGGAGGCGACCCTGAAGGAAGACCTGTTTATCCTTCGAGACGTGATCGACCAGTTCTACGCCGACAACGGCAAGTACCCCCTGGCGCTGAACGACCTGGTCGACAAGAGATACGTCCGCCGCATCCCCAAGGACCCCATCACCGGGTCTGCCGAGACCTGGGCCCTGGTCTACTTCACCGACGAGCAGGGACAGCAGAACGGCATCTTCGACGTCCGCAGCGGTTCCGAGGCGATCGCCCTGGATGGGACGCGTTACAGCGACTGGTAGTGCTCACGAATCGGTGAAATCGTGGTTCGTCATTGGTCATTGGTCATTGGTCATTGGTCATTCGGGGGTCATTGGTCATCCGCGGCCATTCGGCCTGGCAGGGCCAAGACGGCGCGCGCCCGGCCCCCCCGCGGGGTCATCTACCCCATCCTCCTGATCAGCATTCTGGTGATCGGGGTGGCTACGGCCGGCGTGGCGGAACTCTGGAGCACGCAGGTCAAGCGCGAGAAGGAGGAAGAACTTCTCTTCCGTCTGGGCGAGTACCGGCGTGCCATCGTCGGCTACCGGGCGGATCACAACAGTTTGCCCAAGGAACTGAAGGACCTCCTGGAGGACCGGACCCAGCTCCAGACGCGCCGCTATCTCCGGCGAATTTACCCCGACCCGTTCACCGGCAAGGCCGACTGGAAGCTGGATCTCATGGTGGACCGCAGCGGGGTCGTGAGCGGCATCCAGGACGTGCACAGCCGGGCCCAAGGGAAGCCCTTGAAGGTCCTTGTAAGCCAGGTAGGCAAGAAGCAGGACAGCTATCGCGATTGGTGAATCGCCAGTGAAGCTGTCGGCGATCAGCCATCAGCGGTAGCGAGAAGACGTTCACGGAGAAACGGTTCTGGCAGGACAGCAGCATGAAGCATCCTGCGGCCATTCAGCCTATTCGGTTCTGGCTGATGGCTGATTGCTGAGGGCTGAAAAGCTAACCAGGAAAGGAGGCTGTTCGTGCGAGAGAAGGAACGAGAGTTGCGCCGGCGCCGTCAGCGTCGACAGGATCGGCTGAAGACCCGTCGAAAGGCCGCCATGGCGGGCAAGCTTCCTGCGGCAGAGGCGGAGCGCCCCAAGGCCAAGCGCCGGCCCGAAGCCCCGACCGAGGCTGGACCCGCAGCCACTCCATCGGCCCCACCGCCAACAGAACCGCCCGTGGAAGGGGAAGCAGCCGCCCCCAGCGCCTAGCCGACACCCTTCATCGCCGGGGACAAGACACCGCCGGCCATCCCCCGGCGTAAAGCCGGGGGTTGCACAGATGCCCCTCCGAAGGAGTCCGGAGTCCTGCGGACCGGCGGAGCATCAACCCGCAGGGCCGGGACCCAGCGCACCGCACGGCATGGCCCGCGAAGTGCGCTGGGTGCCCCCGGGTTCATCCCGTGGGAAAGGACGCGGAAGGCACCAAGGCTCACCGGATCGCAGGAAGCCGAAGGCACATCTCTATCCGGGAAGGTGAGTCCCGCATCCGCCGTCCGGGGCCAGGAGCCGGAACGCCGGAAAGATGTTTGGGTTCATGGCGTGTCAGCGGCTTGGCCGCGCGTTCCAGGTCTACCCGGTCTCGCGAGAGAGGAAATCGGAGTAGCTGACTACCGGCAGTGCCTCGGCCCAGGCCCTGGCCCTGGCGTCATCCGGAAAGTTGCGCGCCATGAACTCCACCGCCTCATCCCGGGTGCGGAAGAGCCGCCAGGCGTGATTGGCCCTGCCTCCCATCTTCATCAGGTAGAAGAAGGCGTCCTCGGGCGATGTCGGCTCGGGCAACGGCCGGCCGCCCGCCTGCGCGGTGGTGCCGTACCACGTCACCGCGATCCCGTGGCCCGCCACGACACGCGCCCGGAGGGAGTCCTCTGACGGCAGCGAGCCGGCATCGCGTGGCTCGTCGGGAAGGAAGATGGCGATGCGGGAACCCTCTACGCTTGCACTGGATGTGAGGGGTGGGCCTGTCCCGTCCAGCAAGCGTTTCGTGGCGTCGCTCACCCAGAACCTCCCCGGCTCGAAGACGTCCAGCCAGGCCTCCACCACGGTGCCCCTGGGCAAGGCACGCTGCCGCTCCCGGACGGCCCGTCCATCATCTATCCGGTAGATTCGGCTCATCCCGGCTTTCGCCAATCTCAGCAGCTTGTCAACAGGATGCTTGTCAGAGTCCTGAGGCTCTCGGCGATCCGCGGCCCATACCAAGAGACCATTTTGCCGTCCAACAGGCAGAGGCGACCGGCGCGAACCGCCGGCACGTCGGGAAAGGTGCGGAAGTCGTCCAGGTGCTTCTCCCCGAAGGGAAATGGCTCATCCGGGAGGAGAATCACCTCCGGCTTCAGGGCCGCCATCTCTGCCAGGGCCACCGTCGGGTATCGGTCAGGCCGATCGCGGAAGATATTCTCGCCCCCGCAAGTGTGGAGCACGTCATTCACGTAGGTGTCGTGGTTGACGGTCATGTAGGGCCCGCGCCAGATCGGACAGAAGACGCGGACCCGCGCCCTCCCCGCCACAGCACGCTCCACCTCCGCCATCGCCGCCTCGCATGCGGTTGCGATCTCCTCAACATTGGTGATGACCAGGTCAGGCTTCAGGGCGACGATGGCGTCCAGCCGAGGATTCTTCTGCCCGCCCACCTTCGTCTTGGCTTCGATCTTCTCGGGCGGCTCGGTGCAGAACTTCGAGACGCCGACCACGCGGTCACCGGCTCCCAGGCTGAAGAGGGTCTCGGTGATGCTCGGTATCAGGCTGACGATCCGGCGCGCCGGCCCTTCCAGCCCAAAAGGACGGCCGAACGCATCTTGAACCTTAACCCCCATCCCTGTTCTTCCAAATCTGCAATCCGCAATCTGCAATAGCCCTAACCCTTTATGCACCCGATCGGCTTGAGCTTCGCCACTATCTTCGAGATGCCCGCATTGTGGCAGACCGTCACCACGTCCTGAACGTTCTTGTAGGCCTCGGGCATCTCCTCCTTCATCGAGTCGCGGCCGCTCGCCTTGGCGTAGACCCCGTGCGTATCTTCCAATTCGCGCTCGATGGACCGACCCCTGGCGGCCTTGATGGCGGCGGCCCGGCTCAAGAGCCGCCCGGCCCCATGACAGGTGCTGCCGAACGTCTCCTCCATCGCCCCTTTCGTCCCCACCAGGACGAAGGACGCCCGCCCCATGTCCCCGGGGACCAGGACCGGTTGCCCGATGCTCCGGTACCGCTCGGGCAGCTCGGGGTGCCCCGGCGGGAATGCTCGCGTGGCCCCCTTGCGGTGGACGAGGAGCTGCATCTTCTTGTTGTCCACCTCGTGCTCCTCGACCTTGGCGATGTTGTGGGCCACATCGTAGACCAGCCACATGCCTAGATCGCGAGGCGATTTACGGAAGACCTTCTGGAACACCTCTCGGGCCCAGTGGGTAAGGCACTGCCTATTGGCCCAGGCGTAGTTGGCCGCGGCCCGCATGGCGCCCAGATAGGCGGTCGCCTCGTCCGAGTCTACCGGGGCGCAGGCGAGCTGCCGGTCAGGGAGTTGAATGCCGTACTTTTTCACAGCCCGCTCCATGCCCGCCAGGTAGTCGGTGCACACCTGGTGGCCGAAGCCGCGCGAGCCCGTGTGCAGGAGCACCGTCACCTGCCCTGGGAAGAGGCCGAGGACGTTTGCTGCTTGCTCGTCGTAGATCCTCTCGACGAGCTGGATCTCCAGGAAATGATTTCCCGAACCCAGCGTTCCAAGCTGGTCGCGCCCCCGCTCGTTGGCCCTGTGGCTCACCGCGTCCGGATCCGCCCCGGGGATGCACCCGGATGCCTCCGTATGCGTCAAGTCCTCCGGCTCGCCCATCCCCTGCGACACCGCCCAGCGGGCGCCGTCCGTGAGCGGCTGCGTCTGATTCTCGTGGGTGAGCCGCACCTTGCCGTGCGAGCCGACACCTGTGGGCACCTCGGTGAAGAGGAGGTTCACCAACTCCTTGATACGTGGCAGAACCTCGGCCTTGGTCAACTCTGTGCGGAGGAGCCGGACGCCGCAGTTGATGTCGTACCCGACCCCGCCCGGCGTGACCACCCCGCCGTCCATCCGGGTCGCCACCACGGCCCCGATGGGCAGGCCGTAGCCCTGATGGATGTCGGGCATGGCGTAGGCGGCCTTGACGATGCCCGGGAGCATCGCCGAGTTGGCCGCTTGCTCCAGCGAGAGGTCGTGGCGAATCTGGTCCATGAGCTTCTCGTCGGCAAAGATGATGGCCGGGACGCGCATCCCCGGCTTGGC
>CAZXXV010000355.1:0-5012 GCA_964644725.1 uncultured bacterium | reverse complement strand
GTTTCAGTTGCCGTTGGAATCAAGTTGCTCTTACACCAACGTAGTCCCCGTTTAGCGCGGAGGATCAAACCCCGGCACGGCGGCAGAACAAAATAACCGCGATATCCGCGCTACGTCCCCCATTATCTGGTCGAACGGGAGGATCGCCCGAAGTCCCCACACGCTATCACTGCCGACGGCGCAGTCGAGGCGAAACGGGGATGGCTCCGCGAAATGCATGCTGGGTATTCCCAATGCGTCTCCGATCGAAGGTAGGCCGAATGGGCAGGGACAGACTCCCGAGGTGGGATGGTGTTATGCCCCGGGCATTCGCAGCACATGGTGAACCCCGAGGGTTTCATCGGATGTCGCGAATTTCCGAGGCACCATGCGTGGGTGGGGGCACGGGATCCGGCGTCAAGCGCCTCCCGCGGCATCCTCCAGGTATTCGTCAACGATGGTGTCGATCGTGATGGAAGCCCTCAGACCAAGTTTCGCCGCGCGCTTTGTGAGCATCTGCTTGGGCCAGGTCGCGATCATGCCGGCAACGCTCGGGTCGGGCTTGAAGGAGATCTTCCCCATCCCTTTGCGTTTGCGGCGGAGCACTGCGTTGGCGATCTCCCGGGCAGTCGGAGAGATGTTCGGGCAGTTGATGGTGCGGTAATCACCGAGGGCGCCCGCCGGCAGCTCCATCAGCGCCGTGATCAGCCCGATGCAAGTGCCCCAATTCAAGATGGGAATCCGGGTGCTGGGCGGCACAGGACAGACGTAGTCGCGCCCGCAGAGCGGCTCGCGTACGAGCGCGCTGGCATAGCCGCTGGCGGCCGTGTTGGGTTCATCGCGGACCACGATGGCGGGCAGGCGCATGGCCCGGCCATCAACGTATCCCTTCCGGGAGTAATCGTTGAGGAGTTGCTCGCCGATGACCTTGGCGACGCCGTAGCTGTTCTGCGGGTGCTGATGGGTCCAGTCGTCCACGACCTTGGGGAGCTTCTCGCCGCCAAAGGTGGCGATGGAGCTGGCGAAGAAGAAGCGCGGATACGCCCCCTTCTCGCGGCAGGCTTCCAGGAGGTTCACGGTGGCGCGCACGTTGGCGTTGAAGCCCGCGACAAAATCGCGCTCCGCGCCCCCCGACACCAGCGAGGCGAAGTGGTAGAGGGCGCTGATGTCGGGGGGCAGCAGGTCCAGGCAGGCCCGGGGATCCGAGAGATCGGCCGAGACGAAGGCAACCTTCCCCGCCAGAGGACGCGTGCGCGGGTGCCCGACGATATCGGTCAGCAGGATCTTCTGACCCGGGGTCTGCCGGAGGATATGGCGAGCCGTGAGCGCCCCGAGAAACCCGCTCCCCCCGGTGATCAGGATCGTCTTTCCACTCATCCAGCGGATCCTTTGCTCCGCTCTTCCTTGATCGTGTCCAGCATTTGAGTCCAGCCGCGGATGAACTGATTGCGGAACCGCTGGACGGGCCCGTACCCCGCGAACTCCTCGACGGCCAGCTCGCCCTCGCGCCAGGCCTTGCGGAAATCCGGGAGCTTTTGCTCCAGCTCTGCGATCACCTCGCGCGGCGTCTCGATGGACACGCGGTTCGTGACCGGCGGGTTCAGGGCCAGGATCTCCTCAGCGGTGCTCCAGTTGATGGTGATGTGGATCTCCCCGCCGACGAAATCCGTGAAGTGATGGGTGCCCCGGGCGCCCCCGCCGAGCAGGATCCCGTCGTAGCCGCGCTCTTTCATGATCCGGTACTGCCGGCGCGCCACGGTGGCGCCGGCGACGGCCAGGACCTCAGGCGCGATCTTGATGCCTTGTTTCTCCACGTACTCCTTCAGGTGCTCGTCGAAGATCCCGGTGATGTGGGTGACGTAGAAGACGGGGCGCTTCCCACCCTTGGCCGCGGCCCGCCGGTACATCTCGCAGGTGGCAACCATCTGGGACAGGCCGAAGATCTCGGTGGCGATCACCTGCATCCCGTCCGCGATCAGGACCTCCATGGCCTTGAGTCCGGCCGCCGTGGCCGGGATCTTGGCGATGAAGTTGGGCCCCAGCGGCGGATACCGGTACGCCTCGCCCACGATGTGGTCCGCATCGGTGTCAGCCCGGGGGTCGCCCTGGATCGAGACGTAGCCGTCCTTCCCCTTGCTGGTCTCGTAGAGAGGGCGGAACATCGCCAGCACCCGCGTGACCAGGCGCTGCTGGGTGAGATCGGCGACCATGGTGTCGTCGTCGCTCTGCTTGAGGCACTCCCGGAGCACTGCCCGGGCGAACTCGCCGTCGCGGCGGATCATGTTGGCGCCGTAAGTCGGATTGGTCGTGCAGCTCACCGCGCCATGGTCAATGGCCAGCTTCACCTCCGGCACGGTGGGGTTGTTGATCCACAAGCGGGTTGGGGTCTCCTTCTTCATCTTGGTGAAAAAATTTTCCGGCATTGCCCTGCTCCTTTCTGATTCCCGCGCATCCGCTGAAGGGTCTCGATCGCGTCAAAGCCGCGTCCGATCACGGCTCATGCACCGTATCTGTGCTCGCGCAGCCTCGCCTCCACCGACCGGTCCGTCTGGGGCCGGTACCCCGGCAAGGGCAGGAGGTACGTATGAATCGCGTCCAGAAGCCAACCGGGCTGAGGGAAGAAGAGATCCTCCATCTCGGCGGCCGGGGTGATCCAGTTCCGCGCGCCCACCACGCTGACCGGCGCGTCCAGGGCGTCGAAGGCCAGCTCCTGGATATTTGCGGCGAGGGCCTGGGGAAAGCTCCCCCGCTCGCAGGCATCCGAGGTCACCAGGATGCGCCCCGTCTTCCTCACCGACTCGATCACGGGTCCATAGTCAAAGGGCACCAGGCTGCGGGCGTCGATGATCTCGGCCGAGACGCCGAACTCCGCCCGGAGGCGGTCATCGGCCTCCACCGCCCGGTACAGGGTGGAACCGATGCTGAGGATGGTGAGGTCCGTTCCCGGCCGCTTGACCTCCGGGAGGCCGATGGGGATCGTGTAGTAGCCGGCCGGGACCTCTTTTTGGAACCACTCGGTGATGCCGTACAGCCGCTGGCTCTCGAAGAAGACAACGGGGTCGTTTCCCAGGAGGGCGGAGGCCATGAGGCCCTTGGCGTCGTACGGGGTGGCCGGGAACACCACCTTCAGGCCGGGGACGTGGGCAGTCATGGCGCTCCAGTCCTGCGAGTGCTGGGCGCCGTACTTGCTGCCGACGCTCACCCGCAGGACGACCGGCATCTGCAGGATGCCGGCAGACATGGCCTGCCACTTGGCGAGCTGGTTGAAGACCTCGTCGCCGGCCCGCCCCATGAAGTCGCAGTACATGAGTTCCACCAGGGCCCGCCCCCCCTCGATGGCGTAGCCCACGGCGGTCCCCACGATGGCGCCCTCGGAGATGGGCGTGTTGAACAGCCGATGGTACGGCAGGCTCTCAGTCAGGCCCCGATACACGGCGAAGGCGCCGTCCCAGTCCCGGTTCTCCTCGCCGTACAGGACGAGCCGCTCGTCGTGATAGACGTGATGGATGATGGCCTCGAAGAGCGCGTCGCGGAACGAGACCGCCTTCGCCTCGCTCAGCTTCTCGCCCGTGGCCGGGTCGATTCCCGCCCGGCTCTTCTTGGCGATAGCCTGCACCCGGCTGTTCGCCTCGAGGGGCTTCTTGACCGCCCCGGGCGAGACGCCGGGGAGTGCCGCCTCGGCGGCATGCGAGAACATGGCCCGGGCGATCTCCTCCCCCGTGACCCTGGGGGAGATGGCGAGGTCCACGGCGAGCCGGCACACTTTCTCGATGGTCGCCGCGGCATACTCGTTGAGCGCCGTGAGATCTGGCTCGCTGGACGCACCGGCCGCGAGGAGTCGGCCGCGGAACTCCAGGATCGGATCCACCGCCTGCCACTGCTGCAGTTCCTCGCGCGTGCGGTAGGAGCCGGCGTCGCTGGGCGAGTGACCGCTCTGGCGGTACGTGAGGATGTCGAGGAGGACGGGGCCCTCGCCGGCCTCGAGCACGGGGAGCTTCCGGCGGAACGCGTCAATGACCGCCAGCGGGTTGTTGCCGTCCACGGTCTCGGCATGCATGTTGAACCTGTTCAGGCCGGCCGCGAGGGTGGCCAGCCGCTGGAAGCCCATGGTCTCCCCGCGGGGCTGACCACCCATGCCGTAGAAGTTGTCCATGATGGCAAAGATGATCGGCAGGCCGCCGCGATATTCCGGTTCCCACAGCGTCCAGAGCTGACCCATGGTGGCGAAGTGCAGGGCCTCCCACACGGGGCCGCAGCCCAGCGACGCATCCCCGATGTTGGCGACAGCGATTCCGGGCCGGCGCTGGGTTCGCTTGTAGAGAGCCGCCCCCGTGGCGATGTCGGCGCTGCCGCCGACGATGGCGTTGTTGGGGTAGATCCCGAATGGGGGGAAGAAGGCGTGCATGGAGCCGCCCAGGCCCCGGTTGAATCCGGTCGCGCGCCCGAAGATCTCGGCCAGCAGCCCGTAGAGCAGATACTCGATCGCCAGGGCCTTGACGCTCGTGGGGGCCTGGCGTTCCACCACCCGGAGGATCGCGCCGCCGAGGTACTCCTCCATGATCCGCTTGAGGTCCGCCTCGCCCAGGCGGTGGATCGCGCTCAGGCCCTTGGCGATGACCTCGCCATGGCTCCGGTGGCTGCCGTAGATGTGGCTCTCCACACCGAGGAGGAACGCCTCACCCACGGCCGCGGCCTCCTGGCCGATGGACAGATGGGCCGGCCCCTGGTGGTTGTAAGCGATCCCCTTGTAGCTCCGCACCCGCTTGAGTTCGGAGAGCATCTCCTCGAACTCGCGGATGAGCAGCATGTCGCGGTAGAGGCGGCGGGCTTCCTCCGCGGTCAGCCGACCGTCGCGAAGCTCATCCGCTAACGTCTTGCGATAGGTGTTGACCGGGATCGTTCCCAGGTCGATGGTTTCGGCTCGCCGGACTTCTTCCGGCGCGATGACGAGCTGCTTGACCATGCTTAGCGTACTCCGATGAAGGGGGCGATGCGTTTCAACGGGGGCGGCGTCCCGGGGAGGAACCCGTGGG
>CAZXXV010000354.1:0-5013 GCA_964644725.1 uncultured bacterium | reverse complement strand
GACTCCCCCCAGCTTTGCCACCGGAGCACTCCCTTCCATCGCTGAAATTCTGCTGTCAGCAGTTGCCGTTGCCGGGAATCCTTGGGCAACCGTGCCAACCCATACCAGATTTCAGCCGCCACCGGGGCCACGAGGAGCAGTTGTCCCGGCGCATGCAGAGCCGCATGAGCCAGCGCAGCAGGGTCGCGGCGCATGGCGCGGGACAGGGCGCTCGTGTCGAGCACGATCATGTGAATGGGCTCCCGCGCCGGTTGCGGCGCAGCCTGTGGCTGGCCGCTTCCAGGGCTCTTCCGGCCGCGCGAAGCTCGCGAAGATCAGCCGCAGAGAGATCGTCATTCGCAAAGAAGCCCTCGGGCCACTCACCGGCATCCTGCTGGACGAGGCGCTCGCAGGCCTCCAAGATCAGACGGTTCCGACTGACCCTCCGACGAGCGGCAAGCGCATCGAGGGTGGCAACGAGATCGTGGGGCAGGTGCACGCTGGTGCTGGGCATCGTCATCCTCCTTGATGTGAATAGAATATACTCACCTATACACTCTGTCAAGCCGCTGGGCCTCCCCCTATGAGGGTGCCGGGAGCGTCGCAACGCTGCGGGGCCACCCCTCCCAGCGCGGCGGAGCAGTGTGCCTCCTCGCCCCTCCCCGGCCACCGCATCCTGACCACCCCGGCCTGCCCCCCGTGGTGCAGGATTCCGCTTGACAATCGCGCCTGCGGCGCGGCATGCTGCGTTGGCTTGCTCCGGGGCGCCCCGGGAACCGGACCCGCCCGGGGGCCAGGGGTGGCTCCGAGAAAGCAACGTCCTATCACCGGAGGATGAGCGATGGCGATTATTGATTTCGGCGGCAAGAAAGAAGAAGTCATTACCCGGAAAGAGTTTCCCCTGGCAAAGGCTCGGAAGGTCCTTGCAAAGGAAACGATTGCCGTCATCGGCTACGGCGTGCAGGGACCTGCGCAGTCGCTGAACATGAGGGACAACGGTTTCAACGTCATCGTCGGCCAGGCGAAGAGATTCACCAAGGACTGGGACCGCGCACGGAAGGATGGCTGGATTCCGAGCAAGACGCTCTTTGAAATTGATGAAGCTGCACAGCGCGGGACCATCATCCAAATGCTCGTTTCCGACGCAGCCCAGAGGGTCATTTGGCCTGTGATCAAGGCAAACCTGAAGCGGGGCGACGCGCTTTACTTCTCGCACGGATTCTCCATCGTGTACAAGGATCAAACCGGGGTCATCCCACCGAAAGATGTGGACGTCATCTTGGTTGCCCCGAAAGGCTCCGGCACTTCGGTCCGCCGCAATTTCCTTTCGGGCGCGGGGATCAACTCCAGCTTTGCGGTTTTTCAGGATGCTACGGGTCGGGCGAAAGAGCGGTGCAGTGCGGTCGGCATCGGGATTGGATCCGGCTACTTGTTCCCGACCACGTTCGAGAAAGAGGTCTTCAGCGACCTAACCGGCGAGCGGGGCGTGTTGATGGGCGCTCTCGCGGGGATTATGGAAGCGCAGTACGACGTCCTTCGCCGGCACGGCCACAGCCCGAGCGAGGCGTTCAACGAGACGGTGGAGGAGCTTACCCAAAGCTTGATCCGGCTGGTTGACGAAAACGGAATGGACTGGATGTACGCGAACTGCTCGGCCACTGCGCAACGCGGCGCTCTGGACTGGAAGCCCAGATTCAAGAAAGCCGTATTGCCCGTTTTCAAGGAGCTTTACAAGAGGGTAGCGACCGGTGTGGAAACCCGCAGAGTTATTCAGTCGTGCGGCAAGCCCGACTACCAGCAGCAATTAACCAAGGAACTCGCCCAAATGGGTGATTCCGAAATGTGGCAGGCGGGAAAGGCTGTCCGCGCGCTGCGCCCGAAGGAGTCCGCGAAGAAGATCACAAAGTCAACCAAGGGCGTTGCCGGGAGAAAATCGAACTGACCGGGATTCCGCTTGACACTCGCGCCGGCGGCGCGGCATGTTCCGTTCGCGCGCTCCGCGGCCCCCCGAGAACCGGACCCGCCGGGGGCCAGGGGCGGCCCCGAGAAAGCAACTTTCTCACCTCACCTCTTCGCGCGGAGCGGCCTAAAACCACTTTTCAAGGAGGACGCAGATGAGACGCAAACGGGTTCTTCTTTTCGTGACCGTAGTGCTTTCCCTGATCCTCGTGGGGGGCCCGGCGGGAGCGGTCGAGACGGGGCCGGGCGGCACGATCATCCTGAAGCTTGCCCACTCCAGCCCGACGGGAAACCCGACCGACATCGCCGCCAAGAAGTGGGTCGAGCTCATCAGCCAGAAGACGGGCGGGAAGGTGGACATCAAGATCTTCCCGAACGAGCAGTTGGGGATCGAGAAGGCCTGCCTGGAAGGAGTCGTGCTGGGGACGATCGACGTGGCCCTGAGCGACGCGGCCTATGTGGCGGACCTCCACCCGATCGCCGGGGTGATGGACTTCCCCTACACCTTCCGGGACTGGAACCACTACGCGGCCTACCTGAAAGGGCCGATCTTTCCTGAACTCGCCGCCAGCATCGAGAAAGAAGTGGGAATGAAGGTCCTCGCTCCCTGGATCTACGGCAGGCGACTGCTCGCCTCGAAGAAGCTCGTGCGCTCCCCGGCAGAGGCCAAGAGCCTCAAGATCCGGACCCCACCCTCCGAGCTGGCCCAGGAAAACGCCCGAGTCCTCGGCGGCATCCCCGTCACCATTGCCTTCGGCGAGACCTACATGGGCCTGAAGCAGGGGCTGGCCGATGCGGCGGAGAATCCCTCCACCAGCATCTACGATATGAAGTGGTACGAGGTGACCAAGTACCTCGTCCTTACCTATCACGTCTGGAACAACGAGATCCTCACCATCAGCAAGAAAGCGTGGGAGGCCCTCAGCGCTGAGCAGCAGAAAGCCATTCGGGATGCGACCGCGGAGGTGGCTGTGTACCGGATGGATATCCAGAAGCAGCTCGAGAATTCGCGGCAGGACGACCTGAAGAAACTCGGGATGCAGGTCGTCACCCCCGCGAGCCTCGATCCCTACTACAAGCTGGCCGCAGAGATCAAGAAGAAGTACGCAAGCAAGTACGCCAAGCAACAGTGGGCCGCTTGGCACGACCGGGTGATGAAGGCCGGCAAGTAGGTAGCTCGGGGCCTGCCGTGGTCTTCGGCAGGGCCGTTCCTTTTCTCTCTTGAGAGTCGCCGACCGGGGGCAAAGCCTTGGTTTCGACCCCCCGGTCGGTGACTCCCCCCCCATGCGGAGTTGCGAGCAGGTGCGGACACGACCGGGAATCCTTTCCGAGTCACCGGATTGCCGTGAACACCGAAATCATCCGGAAGGGACACACGAGTGATACCACTCGAAAGGGTCGCCAGAGCCACCGAGAGGGTGGTCACCTGGTGGATTGTCACCGCCCTCGCAGTCATGGTCCTCACGATCGTTTCCGATGTGATCCTGCGCGAAACCTTCGACTATCCCCTCACCTTCAACCTCGAGGTGGCGCAGTCCTGCCTCATTAACCTGACCTATGTGGGTGCGGCGCTGGCGTTTCGCCTACGGGCGCACATCTCCATCAACACCGTGACCGCCAGGCTTCCGGTGAAGGTTGAGAAGTGGGTCGACGTCTTCGCGCGGTGTCTCGTCCTGCCGTTCTTCGGCATCCTGGCTTATTCGGGCCTCCAAGTCTTGCAGAAGGCGAAGGGGGTCACCCCGACCCTCCGGCTTCCCATTTGGATGTACTATTTCCCGATCTTCATCGGATCCATTCTCTTGTGCTTTTATGGCGTGGTCCAAGTCTTGGAGGCCATCGAGGCCGCCCGGTCGGGAGGCAAACCCGTTGAGAGGGTCGAGGTTCCAAAGGGCGCGATCTGAGGAATCGTGAGCGGCGTGAAACCCAAGCCTCGGTCATGAACGCCAGCCCACCGCGCCGTTGCGTGGAAGGGCCGCCTCACCCTCGGACGGGAGGACATGTATGCTGATCGGCTGGCTGGTCATCCTCTTCCTGGTCCTGCTCGCGTTGAACATCCCGGTGAGTTTCGTGCTCCTCATGATCTCCACGGTGTACATAGTCGTGAAGGGCGTCCCCCTCGCCGCCCTCGGGCACGTGCTGACGACTGCCGCCGATAGCTTCATCCTGACCGCCATCCCCCTCTTTATCCTGGCGGCCTACCTCATGGACAAGGGGGGTGTCTCCAACCGGATCATTGATTTCAGCAAAGACCTGGTGGGCCATCTGCCCGGTGGGCTGGCCCACGTGAACGTCGTTGCGAACATGATCGTCGCCGGGATGTCGGGGTCGGCCCTGGCCGATGCGGGGGGCATCGGCGTCGTGGCCGTGAAGATGATGCGACGGGGAGGGTATGACGACGACTTCACCGCCGCCATCACGGCGTCGGCGGCCATCATCGGGCCCCTCATCCCGCCGAGCATCCCCCTCGTTCTCTACGGGGCCATCGCCCGGGAGTCGGTAGGGAAACTCTTTCTCGGCGGCGCCGTTCCGGGCGTCCTCGTCGGCATCTCGCTCATGATCTATATCTACATCGTGGCGGGAAAGCGGAACTATCCCGTCACGCCGAGACCGACGCTCCGGGAGATCCTGCTCCACAGCGGCCGAGTTTTCCTCCCCATTCTCACGCCCTTCATCATCCTGGGGGGCATCGTTGGCGGCTTCTTCACCCCCACGGAGGCGGCTGCCGTCGCATGTCTCTATGCCTTCATCCTCGGAAAGTTGGTCTACAGGGCCATGACCTGGAAGGATTGCTTCAAGGCGTTCCTGGATGCGGCCGTCCTCACGGGTGTTGTCGTCTTCATCATGGGCATGGCGGCCCTCTGGTCGTGGATGATCACGAACGAGGGGCTCGCCACCATCCTCGTGAACTATCTCACCACGATCTCCGACAACCCCCTGGTCATGCTGTTCATGATGAACATCATCCTGCTGATCCTGGGTTGCTTCATCGAACCCCTCGCCATCATGATCATGGTTCTTCCTGTGTTCCTTCCGATCCTGCACGCGTATCATATCTCGTTGGTTCATTTCGGTGTG
>CAZXXV010000353.1:0-5021 GCA_964644725.1 uncultured bacterium | reverse complement strand
ACCCGGTGCACACTACGGGTATCCCGGATGCGGCATAGATGTCCAGACATCTGAAATTATTCCGACTTGGAGTAGCCGACGGTCGAGAGGTCGAAGGCGCGGGCGAATGGGTCCGTGAAGCGAACCCCCTCCAGGATGTGGCCATCCTTGAAATCCTCGCTCAGAACCAGGGAGATCTGGTTCAGCCGGGCGGTCGCCCAGAAGTGCGCACCGCGAGAGAGGTCAGACAGTCTTTTTGCTATAGTCATATTCGAGGCAGGGCTTTTGGGGAACGGCATGGGTCAAACGGATCCGGCCGTACCATCTCACCTCTCGGTGGGCCAACTGGTGTGCCGTCTGCGAATGGGTGCTAGGGAAGAATGAAAAGGGAAGAAGCAACGACCTCGTGCCTGCCATTGTTTGCTGATCGAGGTTGCTAAATCTGGCAACCCCTGCTATTCTCTACAGGATGAGGAAGCGCCGAAGCTACGCGGTGAACCTCGTGGTCAATGGCCGCCCGATCAATGAGGTGGTCATCGACACTCACTACGAGATCAAGCACCCCGATATCAATGACGCTCTCATCCTGGAATTGGTCAGAGGCCTGGACGGCAAGGAGTTCCAGCCGGAAGAGCGCGAGGGCGAATGGGAGTTTTTCATGCTGGACCGGATCGAGCATCACGGGAAGCAGTACCGGCTCGTCTGGTGTATGCGGGACGCGTCGCCGTTCCTGGGCGTGATCAACTGTTTTCGGAGGTAGATTGTATGAAGTCCCTGCGGAGAAAGAAGACGTTTCCTGATGAAGTGACGCTCAAGCGCATTCGGGAGAAACTATCCGATCCGAATTACCGAGACGGGAACCTCGCCCTCCCGGAAAATGCGACCGAACTGGAACGCGCAAAGTACCAGCTCTGCCAGCTCATCGCCCGGTACCAGCGGGAGCACAGCTTGTTGCAGAAGGACATCGCCCGAAGAATCGGGGTTGATGAATCGCGGATCAGCGACATCCTCAGGGGCAAGATCGAGAGGTTCACTCTGGATCGGCTGATCAGCTATGCGGAAAGGCTTCATCCTGGGCTAAGGGTGCGAGTCATTGCGGCCTAGGAGATCCCCTGCTCGGTTTCGGTGTGCTCTGAGGCGGGACGTAGCGCGGTTATCGCGGTTATTCTCTAGAGGGATCTGGGAGACGGGTTCGGGTCTTGCTTGGAGGGAGTCCCAGCGGGCTGACGGGATTCTTCCCTATGACGACAAGGCGGGGATGACCCCTACATCCCGTCGAGGAGGGCTCGGTCAGGACAGGGCAGTTCGATTGCTTGTCCAACAGGGCATAGTTGTCCACCAGGATCTCTTCCTCGATTCTCTCTTGGCGCGCGCTGGACACGCTCGGGGCCTTCGCGTATCATGACTTCATGCGGTTCACCCAGTACTTCCTGCATACCCATGAACGGCCCGATAGGCGGGGCATCAAGCTCGAATGGATCGAGCGAGTCATCACCACCCCGCTGAAAGAGATTGTCCAAAGCGACGGGCGGATCAAGAAATGGGGTCGGATTCCGGAAGCTGGTGGAAAATACCTGCGTGTTGTCCTACTCGAAGATGGCGAAACGGTTCACAATGCCTTCTTCGATCGTCGGTTTCAGGAGGTGGAAGATGAAGGTTAAGTACTTTCCCGATACCGATACGCTCCTTCTCAATTTCAGCGACAAGCGGATCGTCGAGACTCGCGACCTCAATGAAAATGTTCTCGTGGAGTTCGACGAGCACGGACGGGTTGTAAGCATGACCATAGAGCACGCAAAGCAACAGACCGATGTCACGGAGTTCTCCTATCAACTGGCTGCCGGCTGACAACCGGCCCGCTCGATAACGCCGTGCAGCGAAGAGAAGGGGTCAGGCAGTCCTTTTGCCATTATCCGTCCTGGCCTGGCATGGGATCCCTGTTCGGAGCCAGGCGTGTCAGCCCTCAGGCGGTCAGGCGGGACGTAACGCGGTTATTCTCTGGAGAGGTCTGAGAGATGTATTCGGCTTTTGTAGGAGGGAGTGCCAACGGGCTGAGTGGATTCGTCCCGATGACGTCAAGGCGGCAGATGATCCCTCATTCCGTCGGGGAGGCCTCAGTCACGACAAGGCAGCTCGAATGCTTGGCAAGGCTTCTTGCCGAGGACAGCAGTTGGGAGTGATACCATCCGGGCCGGCTCAGCCCGCCAGCAGCTTCTCGATCCGGTGCTCGAAGTCGGCCTCTTCCAGGCCGCCCTCGTGGCGTTCGACCAGCTTGCCATCCTTGGCGATGAACACGCTGATGGGAGTCGCCTCCATGCCATAGAGGCTGCCGATCCGTCCGTCGGCGTCGCGCCCAACGGGGAACGGCAGGCGGTACTGCTCGACGAAACGCTTCGCGTCGGCCTCCTTATCCCAGTTCACGTTGATGCTGAGGAAGGTGAGGCCTTTCTCCCGGTACTTCTCATAGAGCTTGGCGAGAACGGGAGCCTCCCGTTGACAGTGGGGTCAGCCGGAGGCCCAGAAGTTTATCAGGACGGGCTTGCCCTTCAGGCTGGACAGGGTGACGCTCTGCCCGTTGAAGAGCCGCAGCGTGAAATCCGGTGCCGGCTCCCCGACGTGCGCCTTGCGTGGGGTGGGCTTGGTCCCGCTCTGCATCACTACGAGTGCGACCATCACACCGAGGACCACCGTCGCGCCTCCGACCAGCGCCCAAGTGGTCCAGCGCGACTTCACCTGACGCTTCTCCTTTGCCGATGGTGCCTTGGCCAGTCGGCGCTTTCCCATGGGACTCCTTTCGTGCTTGTGGGCCTATGCGCCCAACCCGTGGTCGTCAACCTGCCAACAGCCAGCCGATCCGTTGCTCAAGGGGCGCCTCTTCCAGGGCACCCTCTACGCGTTCTTTAAGCCTCCCGTCCTTTCCGATGAAGAAGCTGGTTGGTGTGGCCTCGACGCCGTAGAGGTCGCCGATCCGCCCGTCGGCGTCGCGTCCCACCGGAAATGGCAGGTGATAGACGTCCACATATTGTCTCGCTGGCCGCTCCTTGTCCCAGGAGACATTGACGCTGAGGAGAACCAGACCCCTGGGGTGATACTTCTCATACATCTGCGCCAGAACGGGAGCCTCCCGTTGGCAGTGTGGTCACCCAGAGTGCCAGAAGTTCACGACGACGGGTTTGCCCTTCAAGCTGGAGAGGGTGATGCTCTTTCCGTCGAACAGCCGCAGAGTGAAGTCCGGCGCCGGGCTTCCAATGCGAGCCATGCTGCTCGCGCCGGACGCAACCCCGCCTCCGGCGGGGTGAGCCAGCACGACAATCAGCACGGCGATGGCCATCGCCCATGGCATCCACAGCGACTTCGCCCGACGCTTCTCCTCCGGCGAAGGCGTTCGCGCCAATCGAGCCCTTCCCATGATGACTCCTTTATTTTGGAAGCTGTCAGCTTTCAGCGGTCAGCTTTCAGCTTGTCGAATGAACCACGAGCGCAAACTCTCTGCAGCGCGTTCAGCGCTTTGGAGCAAGGAAATCAATACCACCCCGCAGCGAATTCGAGGCTGAGGGCTGATTGCTGACGGCTGAACGCGGACTTATCTTTTACAAGGGCAGGGGCCTGGGCGCAAGGTATTTTGGTGGAGGAGCAGGGGAGCAGGGGAGCAGGGGAGCAGGGGAGCAGGGGAGACAAGGTGACCAAGAGCGCGGGGGAAAAGGAGAAGCGGAGAACCGGAGAACCGGGGAAATGAGGAAACGGGGAAAGGGAGACGTGAGGCGTGAGGGGAACCAGGTGCTGCCCGTAGGGAAGGGTAAGGGAGGGTGAAGACGCCGAGGCGGGAGGGGAAATGACGGAAAAATCCCTTGACCGGGTGTCTTGGTTTGATTACCGTGTGGCGCGATTTCAACCAGCGGTGCTCTCAGACCTCACGCCGCCGGATGCCATCACCGCCTTTGCTGCGGCCAACCTCGCCGGCTCGGAAATGATGTCCGCTTGGCTGGCGGCACACTTGCCTGGGCGTGGGTTCGGCCTGCCGAGTCATGACTCTTGTAACAGCCGGAATCCTCACCGAAGGGGACCGCGTGTTAATCTGTCAACGGCGGGCCGGGGCCCGATTCGGCCTGAAGTGGGAGTTTCCGGGCGGCAAGGTGGAAGACGGGGAGTCGCCCGAGGCCTGCCTGCGGCGAGAACTTTTCGAGGAGCTTTCCATCGAAGCCGAGGTTGGGCCGGAAATCTATCGGACCGAGCACCGGTACCCCGACGGATTTGCCGTCCGGCTGCTGTTCTTTCGGATCCTACGATACAGTGGGACGCCGACGAATCACGCCTTCGAGCGAATCGCCTGGGTGCGACGGGACGACCTTGCCGGATACGACTTCCTGGAGGCGGACCGAGAACTTGTGGAGCGGATGGCCCGAGGAGAGATCAGATAGCTCGGGGGAAGACCAGGCGCTACCGTCCACGCCTGGATGCGCAGAAAGTCAAGGCGTTCCAGGCGCAACTGCTCGTGTGGTTCCGGCAGAACGGCCGGGACCTGCCTTGGCGACGAACGCGGGACCCTTACAAGATCCTGGTCTCGGAGGTGATGCTTCAGCAGACGCAGGTCGAGCGCGTCCGGGAGTACTACACGCGATTCCTGCGAGAGTATCCGACGGTGCTCGATCTGGCGGCGGCCCACCCGGCACGAGTGCGGGAATCCTGGGAAGGGCTGGGATACTACGCGCGGGCCCGCAACCTCCACGCGGCGGCGCGCACGATCGTGCGGCAGCACGAGGGACGCATTCCGCGCCACGTGGAGGACCTGCAAGCCCTGCCGGGCGTCGGCCGGTACACGGCAGGGGCGGTGGTGAGCTTCGCTTACGGCGAGCCGGCGCCGATCCTGGACACCAACGTCCGGCGCGTCCTCAGCCGGATTTTCGTCCGGCGGCGAGCATCCAACTCGGCGAGAGAGGAGCGTCGCCTCTGGGCCCTGGCCGAGGTCGTGATTCCCCCCGGCGAGACCTGGACCATGAACCAGGCGCTCATGGATTTCGGCGCGACGGTCTGCACGGCCCGGA
>CAZXXV010000352.1:0-5022 GCA_964644725.1 uncultured bacterium | reverse complement strand
ACCATACGCCACGTGCCAGCGCTACCGGGCCGCCTGCTGACCTCGGCGCCTCCATAATCAGAAATGTGACCTCAATCCACCCACAGCGACACGATCCGCCCTGCGTCAACGTCCACCAGGCCGCGATCGGTCATCCTCAGGCTCGGCACCACCGCCAGCGTCACGAAGGACAGCGTCAGGAACGGATGGGGAAGGGTCATGCCCAGGCGGCGCGCCACCTCCTCGACGACCCGACCCGCGTAGCGTCCCAGACCTGCGATCCGGTCCCCGACGATCACTGCGTCTTCGCGCAAGAGTTCCCCGGTGAATTCGACTGTTCGGCTGTACGGTTCCCCCGGGAACTGCCGAACGTTCGAACTGCCGAACCGTCGAACGCTCTCTGTCCCGGCTACGCCAACAGCTCCCGCATCTTCACGATGGCGGCCCGCGGGTCGGGCGCGCCGAAGATCGCCGACCCCGCCACCAGGATCGTTGCTCCCGCATCGGCCACGGCCCGGCAATTCTCCATCTTGATGCCGCCATCCACCTCGAGTTCCGGTCGAGGCTCAAGCTGCCGTCGCCACCGCGCCAGCTCCTCGATCTTCTTGAGGACGAACGGGATGAAGGACTGCCCGCCGAAGCCCGGGTTCACCGACATCAGGAGGACCAGATCCACCTGGTCCAGGATGTGCTCCACCGTGTGGAGTGACGTGGAGGGATTCAGGGCCACGCCGGGCTTCACCCTGGCCTCGCGGATCTGCTGGATGGTCCGGTGCAGGTGCGGGCACACCTCGACATGCACAGTGAGATAGGTGGCACCCGCCTGGGCGAAGGCGCCGATGTACCGCTCGGGATTCTGGATCATCAGGTGGACGTCCAGCGGGACCTGCGTGCGCCTGTGAATTGCCTCCACTACCAGCGGACCGATGGTGAGGTTGGGAACGAAGTGCCCGTCCATCACGTCCACGTGCAGCACGTCTGCTTCGGGCTCAACCTTGGCGATGTCCTCCGCCAGGGCCCCAAAATCCGCCGACAGGACTGACGGCGCGATCTTGACCATGATGCCTCCTCTTCGCAATGTGGAATGGCGAATGCGGAATGTGGAATATCTCGTGATCCCGCGCAGCACGACCCATCGCTCTTCGTCAGTTTTCCATTCCGCATTCCGAATTCGGGTACCCCCCGGGTGCTCCGCATTCCTCAATCCCCGACAGTGATCGTCACCTGCCCACCGACTCTTACGTGGGCGCCGGGCGGCGGATCCTGCGCAACCACCTGGCCCTCGCGTGAGACCGATCGCTCGAAGCTCACCCGGACTTCCACCTGGAGCTCTCGCAGCAGGTTGATGGCCGTGACCATCTCTCGGCCGCGAAGGTCCGGCATCGTCACCATCTCTTCCCACGGACCCAGACTCTGCAGCAGCCTCACGGTGGTACCGCGGGTGGCTGCCGCGCCGGCGCGCGGATCCTGGGCGATGATGGTCTCGCGCGCATGGGCATCCGAGTGGATCACCGTCACCGGCCCCAGGCTCAGGCCGGCCTCGGCCAGGCTTCGCTGGGCCTGGGCCAATGTGATGCCTGCCACGTTCGGCACCTCGAGCTGGTCGGTCCCCCGACTGAGGAACAGGCGCACCTCGGTGCCGATCTTGGCCCGGGAGCCACTGCTCGGGCGTTGGTTGGTGACGCGGCCCTTGGGGATCTTGACGCTGAACTCCTCCGCGACGACCCGCGACGCGAGTCCCACCTCCCTGATCAGTTGGCCGGCGGCGACCGAATCCAGGCCCACCACGCGCGGGACCTCGACGCGGTCCTTCTCCATGGCAATCTGCATGGCCACGTACGCCGAGGACAGCCCCAGCGCGAACAGGCCCGTGAGGATGGCCATGACTTTCACCAGGCCGACGATGAACCGGTACAGTCGTGATGGCTGGCGGCGATAGGTGGGCATCAGCGTATCCGGCAGAGCGGCGCGACGAAGAATCCGTCCGTCCCGTGGCGATGGGGCCACGCCCGCAGGTACCCCTGGCCGTCCACGAGATCGGCCGCCTGCGCGAGGGCCGGCCGGGGATCGTCCAGGCGAAACTCCGGATGGGCCGCGAGGAACGCGGTGACGACCCCATCGGTCTCTTCCGGTTCCAGGCTGCACGTACTGTAGACCAAGAGGCCGCCAATGGCCACTGCCCCGGCTACCCCCTCCAGCAACTCGCGCTGGAGCGTCGCTGCTCGCAGGAGGTCCTCCGACTGGCGGCGCCACCGGATCTCCGGCCGGCGGCGGATCGTGCCCAGGCCGGTGCATGGCGCATCCAGCAAAACCCGGGGAAACTGGCCAGGCCACTCCGCGCCGGCAGCCCGCGCATCGGCGAGCTGGGGTCGCACCGCCGCAAGCCCCAAGCGGCGGATCGCCACCTCCAGGCGTCGCATGGCCCGAGGGCTCCGATCCATAGCCACGACCTCACCGTTGACTCCGACCCGCGCGGCGATCAGCGCACTCTTGCTCCCGCCGCCGGCGCAGGCGTCCAGCACCCGCTGGCCGGGCAAAGGGTCCAGGGCCAGGACCGGCAGGGTCCCGGCCTCATCCATCGGGATCAGCCAGCCCTCTGCGAAGCCCGGCAGGTCGGCTGGACTTCCCGCTCCCCGCATCGAAAAGGCCCCGGGAACCCACCGGCCGGGGACGACGTCGGAAACGGCCTCCCGCAGGGCGCGCCCGATATCCTCTACCTGGGCCCTGAGCGTGTTCGCCACGACCGTCACCGGCGGCACCGTGTTATTCGCCCCCATCAATCGTCCTGCCTCCTCAGGACCCAGCCACGCCACCCACCGCTCGACCAACCACCGCGGGTGCGAGCCTGCGGTCTCCCAGTAGCCGACTGGGTCTGTCGAGGGGTCGGGCGCAGGTCTCTCGCGCCGGCGGGCCACCGAGCGCAGGACCGCGTTCACGTAGCCCGCGCTCCTTCCCACCCCCGCCCGGCGCACCAGGCGGACCGCCTCGTCCACTGCGGCAAAGTCAGGGATGCGCGTGAGACAGCAGAGCTGGTACGCCCCGAGGCGAAGGACCTGGCGGACGGGGCGATCCAGCGCCGCGATCGGCCGGTCCAGAACCTGCGCCAGGATCCAGTCCAGCTTGCCCCGCCAGCGGAGCACGCCGTACACCAGCTCCGTGACCAGGGCGCGATCTGCTCGCGTGAGCCCGCTCTTCTGCAGGCGTGCATCCAGGAGCAGGTTGGCGTAGGCGTCGGTCGCTTCCACCCGTTCCAGGATCTCCAGCGCCAGCGCCCGGGGGTCCTCCCCTCTGGGGCCAACTGAGGGGGAGACACGGGGACGGGGAGACGGGGCGACGCCCCTCGCCCTCTGTTTCTCCGTGTCCCCGTGTCGCCGCTTCTCCGTGTCGAGTCTAGGCAAGCCGGTCTCCCACACGCAGGCGCTGGCCTCGCGCGAACTCAGCCCCCGTCATTCGGCGCTTCCCTTCCGGCTGCACCTCGCAGAGTGCCAATGCACCGGCTCCGGTCCCGCACACGAGCGCCTGGCTTTCGATGCAAAGAATGGTGCCAGGCGGTCCGGCATCCGATCGCCTATCCGCCCGCAGGATCTTGAGTCGCTGCCCGTTCCACAGGAGGTATGCGCCCGGGACTGGCGACAGGCCGCGGACCCGGTTCACCAGAGGAACGGGGTCCCCCACGAGGTCCAGCCGGCAATTCTCGTCGCGGATCTTGGGTGCCTGGGTTGCCTCGGCCTCGTTCTGGGGCGTCCAGACTGCCTTCCCTCGCGCCAGCATCTGCAGGGCATCCGCCAGGGCCGAGGCCCCGAGGTCGGCCAGACGGTCGTGGAGCGTCCCGGCATTGTCCTCAGGTGCGATGGGGATGGCCCGCTGGAGCAGTATGGCACCCGTGTCCATTCCTTCCTCAACCCGCATGATGGTCACGCCTGTCTCGGCCTCTCCCGCGATCAGCGCCCAGTTGACGGGCGCGGCGCCCCGGTACTTCGGGAGCAGGGAGGCGTGCACATTCACGCAGCCGAGCGGCGGGAGATCCCGCACTGCCCGTGGGAGGAACTGGCCGAAGGCGACCACCGCGATCACGTCGGGCTGCGCGTCCGCCAGGGCGGACAGGACGGTCGGGTCGTTCAGCTTCTCGGGTTGGAGGAGAGGAAGGCCGTGCCGCTCTGCCGCGACCTTCACCGGTGGCGGGCGGAGGGCTTGCCCTCGCCCGGCTGGGCGGTCCGGCTGCGTGACCACGAGAGCCAGCGTGTGCCCGTCGTCCAGGAGCCGCGTGAGCGATGGCACGGCGAACGCCGGACTTCCCATGAAAACGACGCGCAAGGACTTCGGCATACGGCTCTACCAGCAAAAGGCGTTCGACTGTTTCCGCCTATGGCGGATTCGACCGTTCCTGAACTCCCGAACAGCCGAACCTTCGAACGGTCGAACGGTTTCTACTGGCCCAGGGCCTTGATCGCTTCTTCCATCCGCCGGCGATGGGTGCCAGCCCAGTAGATCCGCTGGCAGCGCGGGCAGGCCCAGAACGCCTCGTGGTGGCTCCACACGAACTCGGGGACCAAGCCGACGACCTGGGCCTTGTCGCGCGGCTCCAGCACCACGTTGCAGCAGGAACAGCGGTGCGCGGGCGGGGCCTCGAGATTCAAGCGCAGTGCCGCCACCACCTGGCGGAGCTGCTCCATCACGTGATCGCTCTGGACGAAAAGGTGGGGCGGCAACGGATGGCGCCGGAGGAGGCGGGTATCCCGGGTCAAGAGGATGCGGCCCTCGCGCCGCGCCTGGCGGAGGAGGTCATCGTCCTCGCCGGAGAAGTACTCGGCATCATACCCCAGGATGCGCAACCACCGCGCCAACCGGCCGAGCATCGCATCGGCCAGGAATCGCGGGGGCATCCCGTCCTCGTGTGGCGACCGAGGACCACTTTCCATAAGTTCACTGTAGCATACTCTCCGGGTTTTTTCATAGTTAGACGTTACTCCGCTCGAATTCAATCGTGTGGCACAGCATCCCTGAAGGCCGAGACATCCCGCGCGTTTCGACGTCCCGCGAGGC
>CAZXXV010000351.1:0-5038 GCA_964644725.1 uncultured bacterium | reverse complement strand
GCGCTGCCCGACGGCGTACTTCCTCGACCTCACGAGTTTCTACACGCTGTATCCTGTGCCTCGCTGGGCTATCGAGGCGCACGGCAAGGATTGGGTCAAGCCTGGCAAGATCGTGAGCAACGGGCCTTTTCGGCTGGTGAGTTGGGTGCCGCAGAAGGAACTGGTTCTCGAGAAGAACCCCCAGCACTGGGACGCGGCAAAGATCAAGCTCCAGAAGGTCGTGTTCATCCCCACGGATGATGTAAACACCGCCTTCAAGCAATTCCAGGCGGGAGAAAGCGACTGGGTCCCCCAGGTTCCCACCCCGCACATTGACGCCGTCAGGAATCGATCGGAGTTCTACGTGACCCCGTACCTTGGGACGTATTACTTCCGCTTCAACGTGACGAAACCTCCCGTCAACGACGTCCGCGTGCGCAAGGCTCTGAGCATGGCGGTGGACCGCGAATCGTTGACAATGTTCGTAACCAAGACTGGCGAGATCCCGGCCGGTACCTTCGTGCCGGCCGGCATGCGTGGCTATGAAGGGGCGAAGGGCCTCGGCTTCGACGTGGCCGCGGCAAAGAAGCTCCTGGCGGAGGCAGGCTACCCTGACGGGAAGGGGTTCCCCAAGGTCGAGCTCTTGTACAATACCAACGAGCTGCACCGGGTCGTGACCCAGGCTGTTCAACAGATGTGGAAGGACTCCCTCGGCATCCAGGTGGACCTGGTCAACGTGGAATGGAAGGTGTACCTGGCGCGGCAGAGCAGTCTCGACTACCAGATCTCACGGGCGGGGTGGATCGGCGATTACGTGGACCCCAACACGTTCCTGGACATGTGGATCACCGGTGGTGGGAACAACCAGACCGGGTGGGCGAACAAAGGCTACGACGAGCTGATCGGTCAGGCGGCGTGCAGGATCGTCAACACGAAGGATCGAATGCGTGCCCTTCAGGAGGCGGAGAAGATCCTGGTGATGGACGAGGTGCCCATCATGCCCCTGTACACCTATGTCAACAAAGGCATGCTGAGCCGCCGGGTGAAGGGCTGGTCGCCCAACATCCTCGACCAGCATCCGCTCAAATACATCAGCCTGGAGCGGTGACGCGACCGTGCTTGGCTACATCCTCCGCCGGGTGACGGGGTTCCTGCCCGTTCTGTTCGTCATCGTCTCCCTGTCGTTCTTCATGATGCGCCTGGCGCCGGGTGGGCCGTTCGACCAGGAGCGTGCCCTCCCCGAGCAGGTGCGGGCCAACATCGAGGCTCGCTATCACCTGGACGAGCCCCTCTGGCGCCAGTACCTCCGGTACCTCGGCGACGTTGCGCAGGGCGATCTGGGGCCTTCCTTCCGCTATCCCGACCGTTCGGTCAATGAACTCCTGAACCTCGGCTTCCCTGTCTCGCTGACGCTGGGCCTGTGTGCGTTGGGAGTTGCGCTGACCCTGGGAGGCACGGCCGGCGTCCTGGCCGGCCTCCGGCGAAACGGTTTGGTGGACTACCTCACCATGTCATTCGCCCTGGGGGGAGTCTCGGTCCCCAACTTCGTGCTCGGCCCGATTCTGATGCTGATTTTCGCGCTGGGCCTGGGCTGGCTGCCGGTGGCGGGGTGGGGGAGCTGGCGCCACCTCATCCTGCCATCGATCACGCTGGGCACGTTCTATGCCGCCTATGTCGCCCGGCTCACCCGGGCCGGAATGCTGGAGGTGATCGGCCAGGACTTCATTCGTACCGCCCGTGCCAAAGGTCTCCGCGAGGCCACGGTCGTGTTGCGCCACGCCCTGCCCGGCGCGATCCTGCCGGTCGTGACGTATCTGGGCCCGGCCTCAGCGGCGGTCCTCACGGGCTCGGTGGTGGTCGAGACGATCTTCAGCATCCCCGGCATCGGCCGCTACTTCGTGAGCAGTGCCCTCAACCGGGACTACACCATGGTCCTGGGAACAGTGGTCTTCTACAGCGTCCTCTTGCTCCTCTTCAACCTGATCGTGGACGTGCTGTACGCCTACCTGGACCCGCGGGTACAGGTGCGGTGAAGAGCCGAGAACCGTGAGCAGAGAGCCGCGAGCCGAGAGCAGAGAGAGTCTGATGCGGGGACGCGCGGCATCGGGACCAGCCCCCTCGCAGGGCACCCACGGCATTCCGCATTCCGCAATCGTCTCGCCTGAGCTCGACGCAGGCCGCAATCCGCAATGGAGAGGGTCGGGGGCCTCGCCATGGCACGACGCCCTACGGCGACTGCGCCGGAACCGGCTCGCGATGCTGGGCCTCCTGCTCCTTGCGGGCTTCGTCCTGGCGGCCGTGCTGGCGCCGTGGATTGCCCCGTTCCCATACGACAGGACGAACCTTCGCTACGGGGCGAAGCCGCCCACCCGCACGCACCTCTTGGGGACGGACGAGCTGGGCCGGGACCTCCTGACGCGAATCCTGTACGGCGCGCGCATTTCCTTCGCGGTGGGCATCCTGGCCACCCTGGTCAGTTTGACCATCGGGGTGACCTACGGCTCCATCGCGGGGTCCACGGGCGGCCGGGTGGATCACCTGATGATGCGGGTGGTGGACATCCTCTACGGCCTGCCCTTCATGTTCTTCGTCATCATCCTGATGGTGATCTTCGGTCGCAACATCCTGAACCTGTTCATAGCCCTGGGGGCGGTGCAGTGGCTGACGATGGCCCGGATCGTGCGAGGCCAAGTCCTCAGCCTGAGGGCGCGAGAGTTCGTTCTCTCCGCCCAAGCCATCGGCGCCTCCCCGACGCGCCTGCTCGTGCGGCACGTCCTGCTCAATGCCCTCGGGCCGATCGTCGTCTACGCCACCCTCACGGTTCCAGCGGTCATGTTGGAGGAGGCCTTCTTGAGCTTTCTGGGCCTCGGGGTCCAGCCGCCCATGGCCAGTTGGGGATCGCTGGCGTCGGAGGGGGCGGCAGCGATGGAGACGTATCCGTGGTTGATTCTCTTCCCTGGCCTGGCGTTGACGGTGACGTTGCTTTCACTGAACTTCGTGGGAGACGGCCTCCGGGACGCCCTGGATCCGCAAGTCACTTCGGGACGTTGACCGTGTGGCGATTTTGTGATAACTAACGATAGCTCTCGCGAGGCCTAAGGGGAGACGGCCTCCGGGACGCCCTGGATCCGCAGATCACCTCCGGGAGGTAACCGGTGGGCGCCAGCGAGGTACTTGACCACTGACCTTCGCCCGGTCGCCGGGACGGCGGGCCCTGGGAGGGCATAAGCCCCCGAGGGACGTCCGGGCGGGGCGGGAATAGGGGCAAACGGGGGCGCGGTGGGAAATACAGCGACGACATATTTTTAGGCTTGAACTGCTCTGGCGGCGATGCTAGACTCACGCCCGCTCTCCTCTTGTGGACTTCAGACAAAGGGCAATCCATGAACGCAAGCCAGGAAAGCAAGAACGGTGTCCTGCTGAGGATCGAGGGACTGCAGACCCATTTCTTCACCGAGGCGGGGACGGTGCGGGCGGTGGACGGGGTCAACCTCATGGTCCGCAAGGGGGAAACCCTGGGGATCGTGGGGGAGTCGGGCTGCGGGAAGAGCGTGACGGCGCTCTCGGTGCTCCGGCTGATCCCGACTCCTCCGGGGAAGATCGTGGGCGGCAACATCTATCTGGACGGTCGGGACCTGCTGAAGCTGCCCGAGAACGAGATGCGGAAGGTGCGGGGGGCGATCATCTCTATGATCTTCCAGGAGCCCATGACGTCCCTGAACCCGGTCTTCACCGTCGGCGACCAGATCGCCGAGGGCATCCGCCTTCACCAGAGGTTGTCCAAGCGCGAATCCTGGAACAAGGCCATCGAGATGTTGCACATAGTGCGCATGGCGGACCCGGAGAGGCGGGTCAAGGAATACCCACACCAGATGTCGGGGGGAATGCGCCAGCGCGTGATGATCGCCATGGCCCTGTCGTGTAACCCGCAACTCCTCATCGCCGACGAGCCTACTACTGCGCTGGACGTGACGATCCAGGCGCAGATCCTGGAGCTCCTCAACCAGCTCAAGTCCAAGCTGGGGATGGCGGTCATGCTCATCACCCACGACCTGGGGGTGGTGGCGGACACGGCGGCCCGCGTGGCGGTGATGTACGCGGGGCGGGTGGTGGAGGAGGCTCCGGTGATGGCACTCTTCACCAGCCCCAAGCACCCGTACACGCAGGGGCTGTTGAATTCTATTCCGCGCCTCGAGAAAACCGAGCGCCGTGCGCGCCTGCAGGCCATTCCCGGCATGGTGCCGGACCTGCTGGACCTCCCCAAGGGGTGCAAGTTCCTGGCGCGATGTTCCAAGCTCTTCGAGCCCTGCAGCGGGGAAGAGCCCCCGCTGAAGGAGATTGCCCCCAATCACCGCGTGCGCTGCCACCTCTATTGAAGGGAACCTGTGCATGGCCAACGAGACGCTCCTCCAGGTCCGGGACCTCACGAAGCACTTCGATATCAAGCGAGGCTTTTTCTGGGGCGAGGCGGCCAAGGTCAACGCCGTGGACGGGGTGAGCTTCGACATCAAGCATGGGGAGACGCTGGGACTGGTGGGCGAATCGGGCTGCGGCAAGTCCACCACGGGGCGCCTCATCCTCCGCCTCATTGAGCCGACGTCTGGCGAGGTGATCTTCGACAAGGTCCCCATCTTCCAGGCCGACAAGGCGGAGATGCGCCGCCTCCGGCAGCGGATGCAGATCATCTTCCAGGATCCGTACTCTTCGTTGAACCCGCGCATGACGGTGGAGCAGATCGTGGGCGAGGGGATCATCATCCACAAGCTCTGCAAGACCAAGGCGGAGCGGCGGGAGCGCGTGGCGGACCTGCTCCAGAAGGTGGGGTTGAGCCCCGAGCAGATGAACCGGTATCCCCACGAGTTCAGCGGCGGGCAGCGCCAGCGCGTGGGCATCGCGCGCGCCCTGGCGGTCAATCCCAAGCTGATCATCGCGGATGAGCCCATCTCGGCGCTGGATGTTTCCATCCAGGCGCAGGTCATCAACCTCCTGGAGGATCTCCAGGAGCAGTTCGACCTCACCTATCTGTTCATCGCCCACGACCTCCGGGTCGTGGAACACA
>CAZXXV010000350.1:0-5041 GCA_964644725.1 uncultured bacterium | reverse complement strand
GGGAGAGCGGGACAGGGAAGGGACTGGTGGCCAGAATCATCCACGAGCAGAGCGCAAGACAGAGCGGCCCCTTCCTGGTCATCAACTGTAGCGCCTTCCAGGAGCAGCTCCTGGAGAGCGAACTCTTTGGCCACGAGAAGGGGGCCTTCACGGGAGCCAGTGCTGCCAAGCAGGGTCTCTTCGAGGTGGCGGACGGCGGGACGCTCCTCCTGGACGAGGCGGCGGAGATGAGTGCGGCCATGCAGGCCAAGCTCCTGCAGGTGCTGGATACCAGGGAGCTGCGCCGCGTGGGGGGCACCCGTGTGCACCGGGTGGATGTGCGCATCATCGCGGCCACCAACAAGGACCTGATCCAAGAGGTTCGGGGAGTGCGGTTCCGCGAGGACCTCTATTACCGTTTGAACGTCGTCGGCTTGACCCTCCCGCCTCTCAGGGAGCGGAAGGAGGACATCTCACTTCTGATCGAGCATTTTCTCAGTCGATTCGGAACCAGTTACGCCCCCAAGACCCTCTCGCCGGAGGCCCTTGACATCCTGGTGAACTATGCCTGGCCGGGCAATGTCCGGGAACTCGCAAACACCATCGAGCGCCTGCTGATCCTCACCCCGGGAGAGGTCATTGGACCGGACGACCTTCCGGCCAACATCCGGGTTCCCGGCGGTCCCGCCCGCGGCTCGAGCTCGCTGGCGGAGATGGAGCGGCTCCACGTCATGCGCGTGCTGGCAGAAACCCGCGGAAAGAAGATGCAGGCGGCACGCCTCCTGGGGATTGACCTCAAGACCTTGAACCAGAAGATCAAGCGGTACAACATCCACTTGTAGGTGATGGTCGTCGGCCGGGATGACCTTCCAGCCAACATCCGGCATCCCAGCGGCCCTGCCCCGGTCCCCTGCTCGTTGGGTGGGTGGGCGATAGGGGGTGGGTGAGGTGGTGATAGGGTGAGGGTGAGGAATTTGCTTTCGGGGGGCCGCGGCGGCTGGCCCGCCGCGCCCGGGGGCATCAGATCCTCGGGACGCCGCGGGCCGTGCTAGCGAAGGATGGCTCACCGCAGGGGCGATTATCAAGGAGAATCCTGCAACATGGGGGGAGGTGGTGGCGGGCAGGATAAGGTGGCCGGGGAGCGCGAGGTGCGAGGAGGCAGACTTGTTCGGCACACTCGGAGCGGGGCTACGCAGAGCTCCTGGCCTTCACTGGGTCCAGCGGTTCCGGCACGAGCAGTAGACGGGACGAGGGCGAAATGGGGCTACGCGGCAACAGCCTCTGGAGGGCCATGAGCGGGGGCGGGACCTCGATGATTGAGATCTCGCCTGGACCCGAGAAACCGGCTGTGGGGGCTGTCACCGGGCTGGCAGAGGAAGAGGGTGACCGAACCGAGGCCTAAAGCAAGAGGATGAGGCGAGGGGGTTGCTGGCCCTACTCGCCTCCGAAGCGTCGGTGAAATTCCCGGCAGAGCATCTCGGCACCCTCGTGATCCTTGGGGCCAGTCATCACGAATCGGAGCGCGTGCCGGATCTGGTGGGTGGCTGGATGTGCCGGTTCTTGCCGGATCACTTCGGCGGTAATCGAGAAGGTGACCTCATGGACGCTCCCGGTGAGTTCGACGACCGTCGAGACTGCCAGCATCTCCGGCAGGAGCGCCAATATACCGCTGGCGCTCAGGTTCACGACCCGTGCGCTCCGGGGCGGAGCGTCCGGAGGACCGTCCGGGACGCGATAGCTCACGAGGAGGTGGGCATACAGGCGAGGATGGCGCCGGCGTTGTGTAAGGTCCATCGCTCCCACCATGGAACCCTCAGCGAGGGAGAGCGGGTTTCAACACCCCAAGGCTATCAGTCCGCGAGACGCCCGTCAATGATAGACACTCCGGCTAGTCTCCCTGCGGCCTGTCTGGAGCCGAAGGCAGGGAGGCCCACCGAGGACCAGGGGCGAAGCTAGAACGTTGAACGGCGGACATCCTGGTGCTTGCCGGGGCACCACGAACACCAAGCGGCTATTGCTTGGGATTCTGTAATGGGGGACGTAGCGCGCTTATCGCGGTTGTTTGCGGGCTGGCAAGGGCAGATCGGTTTGACTGGGACCCCACATGGAGGCAGGGTCCTTCTCTCCGCCCAGCTTGGCAGACCCATAGCGGGAGGTTCGGGTATCCTGCGTCATAATGGAAGCACGGAAACGCCGACTTCCTTGGAGAGCAACTCAAAGTCCGTGCGGTTCGCCGTCACCACGGTGGCCCCATGTCGGCGGGCCGTCAATGCGATTAAGGCGTCGTTTTGGAAATCCCGCCGCTTATTCCTGTCCCAGGCCTGCGCATCACCGACTTTCCGGATCAATCTGCCTGCTTCCCACCAATCTTCGACAGTTGGCTCCCATCGAACCGCGGCAAGCCGGTAGAGCGCTTCCACGAGCCGTCGGGCCTCTCGCGTTCGAGCGCCCCGGCGAAGCCCTGAGAGCACTACCGCCGAGTGCCGGATCACGTAGGCCTTCCTAATGGTGGCCAGGGCCTCTTCGTAGAGCCCTCGCTCCCAGTGGCCAATGTAAATGGTCGGGTCCAGAATGGCCCAGCGCAACCTACAGGACCTTGAAGCTGCCGAGCTTGAGTGTGTGCCGGCTCTTGTTCATGAACTGCCAGAGAGCTTCCATCTCGGCGATCCGTTCCACGGACATCCGAATGACCTCCGCGTCCGTCTTCGCCCCAAGGGCCTTTTTCGCGCGCTGCAGGGCACGTTCCTCCACGAAAAAGGATTTTCGCTTCAGCTTGGCCCTCGTCGCCATGGCAACCTCCGTGTCTCTCGGTCCATCTCGTAGGCATACATTATTTTGAATTGAGGCATATCTGTCAAGGTCTACATTCTGTCTACCTTCTGTCTGCCGCCTCCCGGTGCGGCAATGGCGCTCTTCCCCGCGTGGCGGAGCCTCAGTCGCGGGTCTTCCAACCCGGAGAATCTCCGACCCCCTCGGAGAAACTCCTGCTCATTTTGAGACGGTCGAATACTGCATTGGCACGTCTGCACACCCCACCCCCTTTTTTTGTCGCGGGTTAAATTGACCCTGACAACGCGTGGATTTGCCTGAGGCGCCTGGTACAGACCTTGCTTCCTTTTAGGCCGGGCCCGGGGAGGGGTGCGGCCCGCAATCCACGCAAGGTTCTGATGACAAGGATCGTGTCCGCATGCACGTCATCGTCTGCTCAAAGAATCCGGTGCTCATCGAGGCGGTCTTCTCTGCCTTCGAATCTCGCCAGCCTCGCTTGACGGTCTGCGAGTCGGGTCTGGAGGTTCTGGGTGCCGTCGAGATCGTGGACGCCGATCTGTTGATCATGGACATGCAGACCCCCGGGCTCAATGGTCTGCTGATCATCTCGGCTATTCGGGAGTTGGCGCCGGACCCGCCTATCCTGGCCGTGTCCGTGAAGCCCGAGGAGGATGCTCGAGCCTTCTCCCACAAAGGAGTGTCGTTTGCGAGGCTCCCGTCTGGGTCCGAGGGGGGTGCACAGGCGCTGGTGGCCACGCTCGCAGAGATCAGTGAGGTCAGCGAAATCGGACTTCCCTCCAGCGCGGGATCAGGGTGATGCCGCAAGGGATTTTCACAGCGAAGAGGCCGCCGAATCCGATTCCAGGATGGGGGCACGGGATTGATCTGGCGACTGAACCGCACAAGCTTGCCCAGAGGACGCTGATGGGGCATTATAAACCGTAGAGGTCAGGATCCACTCTGCGGAGATATCAGAGGGTACAACCATGGTGACAGGGCAGGCGGTGCTGGCGGCCCTGGGGAGAATCCAGGATCCGGACCTTCACCGCGATATCGTGTCCCTCGGTTTCATCAAGAACCTGCACATCGCCGGCGGGAAGGTCTCTTTCACTATCGAGCTGACGACCCCGGCCTGCCCGGTGCGAAAGCAGATGGAGGAAGCCGCGCGGGCTGCCGTGGCGGCGCTCCCGGGGGTGCAAGAGGTGAATGTAACCATGACCTCACGCGTGACCACCTCCCGCGACCAGCGCTCGAATTACCTGCCGGGGGTGCGCAACACCATCGCCGTGGCCAGTGGGAAGGGCGGCGTGGGCAAGTCCACGGTGGCGGTGAACCTGGCGGTCGCCTTGCAGCAGGCCGGCGCCAGGGTCGGCCTCATGGACGCGGACGTGTACGGCCCGTGCATTCCCAAGCTGATGGGCGCGAATGGGGCCCTGCAACACACGGAGAACGGCAAGGTCATCCCGCCCGTGCAGCACGGGGTGAAGATCATGTCCATGGGGTTCTTCCTGCCGAAGGACGAGGCGGTGATCTGGCGGGGCCCGATGCTGCACAAGATGATCCAGGAATTCCTGGGCCGGGTGGAATGGGGTGAACTGGACTACCTGGTGATCGACCTGCCGCCGGGGACGGGCGATGTCCAGCTCAGCCTGTGCCAGACGATCCCCCTCACCGGCGCGGTGATCGTCTCGACGCCCCAGGATGTGGCGCTGGAGGTGGCGTCCAAGGCCATCCTGATGTTCCAGAAGCTCAACGTTCCGATCCTGGGAATTGTCGAGAACATGAGCTATTATACATGTTCGCATTGTGGCCAGCGGGACGATATCTTCGGCCACGGCGGGGCCCGGGAGGCCAGCGCGCGAGCCGGCATCCCCTTCCTGGGAGAGATTCCCCTGGCAGCCACCATCCGCGTCAGTAGCGATGAGGGGCGGCCGGTTGCCCTGGAATCCGCCGAGGCGGCGGTCAGCCGCTCCTTCCACGAGGTGGCGGGCGAGTTGGCCGCCCGAATCAGTATCGCCAACGGCGGCGCCGGGACCGGCACCGGCGCCGACGCACCCGCAAATGAACCGGTGCTGGTGATCCGGTAATCCGTGCCAGGGAAGCGACGGAGGCCCCTCCTGAGGAGACACGATGAGCACTTCGACCAACGCGATTGAGGCCCTCGCAAACCAGGAATACAAGTACGGCTTCGTGACCGAGGTCGAGGCCGACACGATTCCTCGCGGGTTGAACGAGGATGTCATCCGCATGATCTCGGCCAAGAAAAAGGAGCCCGAGTTCATGCTGGAGTGGC
>CAZXXV010000349.1:0-5091 GCA_964644725.1 uncultured bacterium | reverse complement strand
CAAGGTGGTCGGCGGTGGTTTCTCACCGAAAAAAATGGTACCGGACACCAATAATGAGGTAACTGGTTGATTTCATGAGGCCACCTCCCCAATTCTAACGATTCAAGGGGGATCCGGCCGTTTCTTCTTCGTCAAGGGAGATCCTCCTTGACGTCAGGAGATCGCCTCACAGTTCTGACGGCCCCCCCGGAGAGGCCTCTCCCTGGTCGGCTCCCGCGCCTCGTCGTCGCGGACATCAACTGTGGACACTGATCCGAAAATAACCGATCGCATGCTCCCGCAGCTGGTCCGGCTTGGCTTAGTTGCGCTCGTCTTCAATCTGGGCGGCGGCGTCATCGCGCCCGCCCTCCCGCTCTACGCGCGGAGCCTCGGCGCTGACTACCGTGACCTCGGGCTCATCGGTGCCGCCCATGGCGTCGCCTACGCCGTGTTGACCATCCCGCTCGGCCGCGCCTCCGACCGCTTCGGCCGCCGCAGGTTGCTCCTCGTCTCGGCGCTGGCGATGGCCGTCGCCACCGTGTGCTACCTGGCCTCTCGCGGCGTGCTGGGGCTCGTCCTGGGCAAACTCCTCGAGGCGGCCGGCTGGGCGGCCTTCTGGCCCGCGCTCGAAGCGTGGGTCGCCGAGGAGTTCGGTCGGAAGGCCGGCACGGCCATGGGCGTCGGGTACGGGTCGTACGCGGCGGCCTTCGCGATCGGGACCTCGGCGGCCGGGTATGTGATGGAGGCGGCGGGGCTCCGGGCGCCCTTCATGATCTACCTCGGGACGGCGCTGGCCGCCCTGGGCCTTCTCCTCGTCACGCCGGTCCATCGAACGGCGACGAAGCCCTACGACGTCGATCCCGCCGGCCTGCCGACGGCAAGGACGAAGCGCGATGGCGCCGCACGCCGGCAGCGGCTCCTGGCTTATGGCACAGGGTTTGTCTACGTCTTCGGCCTCGGCACCGTGCTTTCGTTCCTCCCGGCATACGCCGCTGACCGGGGCTTCACGCCGCACGCGGTGGGACTGCTCCTCGGCGTCTATTGGGGTGGCCGCGTGGTGGCCTCGTTCACGGCCGGGCGCCTCTCCGACCGCTGGGGACGCCGGGCGATCCTCGTACCGGCGTTGCTCGGCAGCACGGTCGGCGCGACTCTCGTGGCGGCGCCCCTCGGCGCACCGGTGCTCTTCCTCGGCACGCTCGCCCTCGGCCTAACGTCGGGCGCGTGTGGGCCGACATGCGTGGGGCTGATCGCCGACCACGCGGCCCCAGAGGACCGGGGCATCGCGATGGGACTCTTCGAAAGCTCCTGCGGGGTCTCTTTCATCCTCGCCGGCTTCCTCGGCGGTCAGGCCGCCTACGCGCTGGGCCCCGAGGTCCCGTACCTCCTTGTCGCCGGCCTCGCTGCCGCCTGGACACCGATTGTCGCGCGGCAGCTCACCTTTCACCCCATTGGTCGCGCCGGTGTGTAATACCACGTTGTTGACGGAGTGGAATAACGTAGGCACGGCAGAGCGGCGGGCTCCAAACGGCGCCTCGAATCCTTCGGGCACTCGAACGTATTCTCGATAACAAGGTAGATTCCTCCTCTCGCTTCAGAACGTCCAACCGCAGGTCCGGTTTGCCCCTCTCCCGGAGAAGCCCCTCCTGGGTCTGCTCCTGCGCCCCGTTCGTCGTAGTTCACTGCGGCGTCGTTGCTGCCGGACGCGCACTCTTTCAGAGGTGCGTGAACCCGCTAGGTGCCGGCGGGAGCATAAGGAAAAGGGTTCTTGCCTAGATGGCGGAGTGTTGGTAGCATCGCGTCGGGTTTCGGGAGAATATCTGGATGCTGAGCGTTTCCGCGAGGTGGCCGGCAAAGCCCTGTCTTGAGGTCGTGGATGGCGGGGATGCCGACCACACAGGAGCAGTCAAATGACACGGGAAGAGTTGCTGTCACGGATTTCGATTGACCCGAACGTGTGCTTTGGGAAGCCGTGTATTCGGGGACACCGCATCTGGGTTTCGCTCATCCTTGATTTCCTGGCGAGCGGGTGGACGACTCCGGACATTCTGCGGGAATATCCCGGCCTGGAAGAGGCCGATATCTACGCGTGCATCGCCTACGGGGCTGAGATGGCGCGGGAGCGGTACGTTGACATCCCGCTTGAGGCGGCGCATTGTTGTTGAAACTGGATCAGATTCTGGGTATCTGCCTCATGCGCCACGAGAGAAAGGTATTGCAGGTCTGCGCGACTTCTGGTCGTTGTCGGGTTCGGTGACGGAATCTTGGTGAGATGGGCCTCGCCCAGGAGAGAGTCATACACCAGGAGGGCTTACCATGATTCGCGGGAATGGCCGGGAGCTCGTCGAGCGATTCAAGCGACTGATGGTTGAACGGGGCGTTCCCGTGTACAAGACCATCGTCTTTGGTTCGAGAGCGCGGGGCGACGCTGATCCCGAAGCAGACCTGGACGTATTGGTGCTTGTAGAAAGGCTGGACTACACGCTCCGAAGAACCATCAGCCGGTGTGCCTGGGAGGTCGGCTTCGAGGCGGGGGTCCTTATTCAATCCGTAGCGATGACGCGAGATCAGGCGGAGAACGGGCCGGAGCAGTCTTCCCTACTGATGCTTGCGGTCAAGGAAGAAGGCGTGTCCGTATGAATCGGGACCACGGAGCACGGGACGTCGTGGTTTTAACGGCTTTGGGCCATCACTCCAACAGCGATGGCCTGCGTTCCTTCTGGGTCCTGAGTGCAAAAGGCCGAGGGGAAGGCTCTTGCCTCCTGCGTTGAGAGTTGTTACCATCCCGACGGATTCTTAGAGGGGAGGGTTTTCTTATGGTCAGGGTTCATGCGCAGCAGGCTGGAGAAGAGAAGGCCCTTGTGGATCGAGAGGAACTGCAACAGCTCATAGAGGTGGCCCGGCGAGTTGAGGATGTCGAGCTCATTGAGGTCCATGACGGCCTTCCCGTCGAGGCATTGATGCGGCTGGCTCAAGAAGGGAAGAGCTTCGACTTCCTTAACGATTCACGAGAGGACATTTACACGCTTGATGACTTGAAGGTCCGCTACCGGTGAGACGGGGAACCGTCGTCCTCACTCCCTTCCCCTTCACCGATTTGACAGGTGCGAAAGTCCGTCCTGCCGTTGTGATTTCCCGGACTGACCGGCGTGGAGACGATGTAATACTGGCTTTCATCTCTTCCGTAAGATCTCAGAAGCTCCTTCCAACAGACCTGCCTGTGGATCCTGCCCATCCAGACTTCCAGGCCACTGGCCTCAAGCGTGCCCTCTGTCATCAAGTGCGACAAGTTAGCCACCCTCCAGCGCAGAGTGATCCTGGGGGAACTCGGCGCCCTCTCGCATGCATTGCTTCGCGAATTGGACCAACGGCTGAGACACGCCCTGGACGTGTGATGCTGGGGGTACCGGTCGGTCGTGCGCGTAGACCCACGTCGTCGAGGAGGTGGCCGGGGTCGCGAAACGTGCGGACTGGCTTGACAAGGCGGGGGTGCTGGCACAGAGAGCGCCAGCCTTACCACTCAATCCCATCAACTTTCCCCGTCAACCACATCACATGGAGGGAAGGCCAGCGTCTTGTGAGGTCGGACGCTCGTAATTCGCTATCTGTGCTAACTCACACGACCGGAACCACCGAGGAGGGGCAGCCGGAGGAACGAGGAAAGGGGAATCGTGACCAGCACCACGAGGCCGACGACGGTCAGGGTGAGAGGTACGCCGGCCCAATCCGATAGGAAGCCATAGACGGTCGGGGCCAGGGCGCTCGAGCCGATGCCGAGGGTGTAGAAGAGCCCGTAGGCGCGTGACCGCCGCTCAGGGACGACCAGGTCGGCGACACTGCCATAAAGCACCGACGATGTGCCGTTGAGCGCGACTCCAAGCACGGGGAGCATCACCAGCGCAGGCCGGAGGGGGGTGACCAGCAAGGCAAGGATCCCGAGGCCAGTGGCAGCCTCGGTGAGAATCACGGTTCGGATGATGCCCAGCCGCTCGGCCACGGCGCCGCAGACGAATTTTCCCACCGCGCCTCCCGTGAACGTGAGCCCCAGCGCCAGCCCCACCGTTTCCACCGTTCCGCCCTTAGCGAGTAGAAGGAAGGGGAGGTAGGTCAGCATGGACGTTCGGGTGCTGCTGTCAATAATGTGGATCGCCGAGAGGACACTGAAGCCGCGCGCATCCCGGATGCCCCAGCCACCGCCTGCTGCACCGCCAGCCGGTCGGCCTTTGCCACTTGTGGGTTGGGGCATCAGATTCGTGAGGATGATCAGAATCCCCAGCGCTGCAGCCAGTGCGAGGATGCCGACGTCCCGAGTCGCCCAGCGCCATCCCACCCAGGCGGTGACCAGGGCCACGGTGGCCGGCAGCGTCATCTTTCCCAGGTCACCGGAGAAGTTGTATGTCCCCAATGCCATCCGGCGGGGCCCTTCGTCGTACGCTCGGGAAACCAGTGATGAAGACAGCGGATGTTGGACGGACGATCCCAACCCGGCAATCAGCAGGAACAGGAGGAGCCACTCGAAGCGGGTCGCCGTCCCGAGGGCGAGAAAGCCTAGAGCACAAATGAAGGTTCCTGCGGCCAGCAGGCGTGCCTCACCCCATCGCTCGGCCAGGAAGCCGGCCGGAATTTGGAGGAGGGACATCGCCCCGGAATAGCTCGTCTTCAGGAGTCCGACCTGGGCGAAGGAGAGCGAGAACTCTCGCGCCCAGACGGGGAACATGACGTAGAGCAGGTCGGAGAGGCCGTCGTGGAGGAAGTGGGTGGCGCAGGCAGTCATAGCTGTGGCCCGCGCGCGGCGTTGTCTCATGCGCGGCATTGTTTCAAGTCGCACGCCATTCTGTCAAGCGCGGGTCGCCTTGGGAGGCTGGGAGGCAAAAAAGCCTTCCCAGCATCCCGGCCTTCTAGCCTTCCAGCGGCTTCGTCTGAAGAGGCCGCAGCGAGTTGACAACGCGCACCCCTGGCCCTATCCTCGCATTTGCATCCTGCTGATTCCTGCCGCAGAATGGGCTTGGAATGCGACACGCAGCAGCGGGGCTGATTGCCTCTTGGCTTCTCCTTGCGGGCGCCTGGGTGGGTGCGCAGACGAGCCTGATCCCGCCTCCGCCCGGCCATGTGAAG
>CAZXXV010000348.1:0-5116 GCA_964644725.1 uncultured bacterium | reverse complement strand
AGGCGGGTCGGCGCAGGGTCGAACAGTACCGCGCCGACCAGGTCGCGGAGTCCTGCCTGGCAAGGGTGCACGCTGTCCTGGATGGTCTCCTGGAACCCCACCGTCTCACGGCGAGGGCTCTGGATGCCTCCCTGGCGCCCAGCGAGCATCACGTGAGCAAGGCCGGCGTGGGAGGGGTACGATGATTCGGCTCACGAAACGGGTGGAGTTCTGCGCCGCGCACTTCTATGCGAACCCCACATGGAGCTCGGAAGAGAACCAGCGGGTCTTCGGAAAGGACAGCAACCTCCACGGCCACAACTACGTTCTTGAGATCACCATCCAAGGGGAGCCGTCACCGGAGACCGGGATGGTGATGGACCTGAAGGCCCTCAAGGATCTCATCGTCGAGACGGTCGTGGAGCGTTTCGATCACAAGCATCTGAACCAGGACGTCCCGTACTTCAAGGAGAAGGTGCCGACGCCCGAAAACCTCGCCGTGGTGATCTGGGAGCTGTTGGAGCCGCAGCTGGAAGGATGCCGCCTGCACCGAATCCGCCTGCACGAGGATGTATCCCTCTTCGTGGACTACTATGGAGAGCGCAGCAGCAATGTCGAGTGAGCCGCGACAGCATGGGGTTCCAGGCACGCCGCTGGTCGAGGTCACGCACGCCTATCGATTCTCCGCGGCTCACCGGCTGCACAGTCCGCGGTTCAGCGCGGCCGAGAACGCCCGCATCTACGGCCGGTGCAATTACCCCAGCGGCCACGGGCACACCTATCGGCTAGAGGTGACGATCCGGGGCCCGGTGTCCCCTGGGACCGGCTGGATCGCGGACGGGCAGCGCCTGGACGAGGTGGTGCGGAGCGAGGTCATCCAGCGCTTCGACCGGATGAACCTGGACGTCCTGATCACCCCGGCGGACGGGCCGACCAGCACGACCGAGGTCCTGGCGATGTTGCTCTGGCGGATCCTGGATGGCGCCCTGCCGCCCGGTCGCCTGTGGCGCCTGCGAGTGGAGGAAACCCCGAACAACTTTTTCGAGCTGGATCGCGAGGGTGTGAACCGGTCGGCCCGAATGATCTTCCCGACCCCGGTGGATCGGGGCCAGAAAGTGAGCCCGGCATGATCGAACCGCTGATCAAGGACCTGCTGAAGGAACTGGGCGAAGATCCCTACCGCGAGGGCCTGGACAAGACCCCGGGACGGGTGGCGAAGTCCCTCGGCTATCTCACCTCGGGATATGGCAAGACGGTCGCCGAGGTTCTGAACGGAGCGATCTTCACCGAGCCCTACGACGAGATGGTGGTGGTCAAGGATATCGAGGTGTACTCGCTCTGCGAGCACCATCTGCTGCCGTTCTTCGGCAAGGCGCATATCGCCTACCTGCCTGCGGGAAGGATCGTCGGCCTCAGCAAGCTTGCTCGCCTGGTCGACATGTTCGCGCGGCGTCTCCAGGTCCAGGAGCGGCTCACCACCCAGATCGCCGAGGCGCTGCAAGAGACATTACAGCCGGCGGGGGTTGGGGTCGTCATCGAGGCTTTCCACTTCTGCATGATGATGCGGGGTGTGGAGAAGCAGAACAGTCAGGCCATCACCTCGTGCATGCTGGGGGCGTTTCGCGATTGCCGGGAGACCCGCGAGGAATTCCTGCATCTGATCAGGCCTCATCAGGGATGACCTGGTGTCCCCGCGCGCCGATGGGCCCTGCGGTCGATCGGCGGGCCCGCGCCAGCCGGACAGGTCACTTGTTCCTTTCGACTTCGATCCCCCGAAGAGAAGCGTCTAGGCTCGTTGTCGGGGTTCCCCTCGATCCTACGGTGAATTGGTCGCCGGGCCGGTTGGAATGCATTCATTCCCCCGGGATCGGGTCTTGACAGTCCAGCATTGCTCTGCTATCTAAAGCCACGGTTAGCAAGGGAGGTAAAGCGTCGGCTTGAGATGAAGAAACCCGCCGAAGTGCGCCGCGTGGCATCGGTTCTGATGGACGCGCAGGGGGACCACGGGGCCTGCTATCCCATCGGTGTTGTCGCCGATCTCCTCGGTGTTACCGAACAAACCCTTCGCCTGTACGAATCACAAGGCCTGGTGAAGCCTGCCCGACGGAACCGGGAGCGATACTATTGCGCCGGCGACGTCCAGTGGCTGGAGTGTCTGCGGCGCCTGATTCACACGGAGAAGGTGAGCATCGAGGGCGTCAAGCGCCTGCTCCATTTCGCACCCTGCTGGCAGATCGTCGGTGTCCCGCAGGAGCTGCAGTGTGAGGCGTGTCCGGTGTTCCGGGAGCGCGCTGGAGGCCCGGTGGTGAACGGGGATTCACGGCGGGCCGTACCCGCTGAGGAACCAGACAGGTGCGGCTTGCGCCACGGTCGTGCATGAATGGAGATGACATGGGGGCACATCCTGCCGGTTCCGGCCTACCGGGCGGATCGGCGCCGCTGAACGGCATCAAGTACAGCATCGCCGTCGCGTCGGGGAAGGGGGGCGTGGGCAAGTCCACGGTGAGCGTGAACCTCGCGGTAGCGTTGGCGCAGGCCGGGGCAGCCACCGGTCTGCTGGACGCCGACCTGTACGGGCCGAGCATCCCTCTCATGACAGGGATCAACCGGATGCCGCAAAGCAATGGGCAGAAGATCCTGCCGCTGACGGCGCACGGGATCCGGCTGATGTCCCTGGGTTTCCTGATGCCGGACGGTGCACCCGTGATCTGGCGCGGTCCCATGGTGTCGGGGGCGATCCGGCAGTTCTTGCAGGACGTGGAGTGGGGGGCCCTGGACTATCTGCTCATCGACCTCCCCCCGGGCACGGGCGACGCCCAGCTCACGCTGGCGCAGTCGCTCCCCCTCGCCGGGGCGGTGATTGTGATGACGCCGCAGGATCTGGCCATGCACATCGCCAGCAAGGCGCTGGCGATGTTCCAGCAGCTTAAGGTGCCGATCCTGGGGATCATCGAGAACATGAGCAGCTTCGTCTGCCCCCATTGCGGGACGCCCTCTGCCATCTTCAAGCAGGGAGGCGCCCGCAAGGCCAGCGAACGTCTGGGGGTTCCATTCCTGGGCGAGATCCCGCTGGATCCCACCGTGTGCCAGACTAGCGATCGGGGTGAGCCGATCGTGACCAGCCACCCGGATTCTCCGGTGGCGGACGCGTTCCGACGGGTCTCGGGAGCCCTGGCGGGACGCCTCCAGGAAGAAGCGCTGTCCGCCCCCGTGATCCGAATCGGCGAGTGAACCTGCGGCAAGGAGCCGTGCATGCGTGTGAAGGGTGAGGAGGCGTTGGAAGTCATCCGCCGGGAACTTCAAGCCATCATGAAGCGGGGGAGCAAGATCACGGAGCGGGATCTCCTCCGTCTGTCGGCCCAGACCGGGATCGACTATTCGACGGTCCTCCGGATCCAGCAAGACCTCTCGTAACGGCCGCTGGCGGCTGCGGAATCGACAGGAAACCGCGCCGCAGGAGGCGCGGGCGCGGGCGAGTTCTCTGTGCGTTCGAGGTGGCGTGATGGGTGCCCCAGAACACCGGGCCAGTGCTCAGACGGTGGGGTCCGTGGCATACGCGGTCCTCACGGTCAGCGATAGTCGAACCGAGGCGACGGATGATTCGGGGCGACTCGTCCAGCAGCTCTTCAATGAGGCCGGTCACCGCCTGGTGGATTACGAGGTGGTGAAGAACGAGCCCTGGTGCATCCAGGCTGTGGTGCGCCGGTTTCTCCAGGGCCCCGGCCAGTGTTTGATTGTGACGGGCGGCACCGGGGTGGGCCGACGCGACCTCACCGTCGAGACGGTGATGCCCCTCCTGGAGAAGGTCCTGCCGGGCTTCGGCGAGCTGTTTCGCTGGCTCAGCTACGCAGAGATCGGCACGGCGGCTGCGCTCAGCCGGGCCCTCTGCGGCGTGAGCAGGGGACGGGTGATCTGCTGCCTGCCGGGATCGGCGGCGGCGGTGCGCCTGGGCCTCAGCAAGGTGCTGCTCCCGGAATTGCCGCATCTCATCTGGGTGGCGAGCCGGTGAGAGGAAAGCTCCCCGCCCTGGCGGGGAAGGAGGAAGACGGTGGCGGAGCAAGAGCAGAAACAGAAACGGACGGAGGGGCCGCCGTCGCGCGAAGGCGGGCAGCCGAGCGCCAAGATCGCGGAGAAGGGAAAGAAACTGAGGGAGGACATGGACCGGCTGGTGGACGAGATTGACGACGTGCTGGAGGAGAACGCCGAGGAGTTCGTGAAGAGCTACGTCCAGCGCGGCGGCGAGTAATCCCCTGCCCGGTGCGGGCCCAGACCCGCGGAGAGACCAGATGCCGATCTACGAATTCATCTGTGACGAGTGCGCGCACGCGTTCGAGAAGCGGGTCGCCTCCAGCCGGAGCCGCGTCGCCTGCCCGAGGTGCGAGAGCGTGAGGGTGACCAAGCAGTTCTCCACCTTTGCCTTCAAGGGCGAAGGCAAGTTCGTGGGGTCACGGGGCAGCAGTTGCGGCGGCTGCACCAGCAGCGGGTGAGGGACGTGCAGCCACTGACCCCCGCGTGTCGGGGGAACGGCAGCGGTGACCCGCGCGTTCGCATGGCTGGGAAGATCCCCAGCCATTCTTGTTTTCGGGAGGCCGTGGCCCGCGTGATTCCCGCGGGAAGCGATCGTGCCGGATTCGCAGGCACGGCGTCGCTCCGAGGGCGATACGAGGGTCTCGCGCCATGATTTCGGGGGAGAAAATGCTTGACACCCACGCCTGTGTTTCCGGGGAGTTACGCAGACTCCGGCGTGGAGGTTGCGCGGGGGTTGCGGGAAGGCGCGGTCAGGATGGCCTCCCAGGCCGTCGCCGCCTCCCGGGTAGCATTGGGAACCAGGTGCCCGTAGATGTCGGCCGTGATGGCAATGCTCGCGTGTCCGAGTTGCCGGCTCACCACCAACAGCGGCACTATGCCGGGTTCCGGACTATGCCGAGTAGAGCCTGGCCAGGTAACCTGAACTGCCCATGATTTCAGGGGTTCCGCGACACCCACCCTCAGGCCTACTCGGCATAGTTTCGAGCCTGCCTACAAGCGCTTGAGGAAGTGCAGGAGGTGATCGTCGGGTCGGTAACGACCCATCTTGCCGTGGAGCGGTGTCATCTTGCTGAGCGCTTCCTCCTTGAGCGCGAGATTGGCCTCCAGG
>CAZXXV010000347.1:0-5128 GCA_964644725.1 uncultured bacterium | reverse complement strand
CCGAACACCCAAGGGGTACCCGAATGCGGAGTGCGAAGTGCAGGACATTCAAAATGGTACCCGAACACCCAAAGGATACCCGAATCAGGCACACCAATTAACCTGAAGCGATCAGGGTGGAAGCCGTGGAGCACGGTCTCTTCTGTGATGGTTGTGGCGTGGAGATAACTTGGGCACCGATCCTGTCCGAGGGGCGGCGTTACTGTTGTGCCCTGTGTGCTAGGGGGGGCGACTGCGGCTGCGGCTACGCAGTCGAGGATGAGGGGGAAGAGGGACCCGCGATCACTGAGCCCTAGCGTGACCGAGAAGGTGGTCCGGAAGGCCCCGTATCCCGTGCTGTCCATCCGGCCGGTGGGCATGGAGTCCGTCGGCCACACCACGCAGCTTGAGATTGACACGCGTCAGGGCGCGGCTTACACTGTAAATGCCTGGCCGTGTGACCAGGATGAAGGTCCGAGGGCCATGGCCATAAGATGCCGGGGAAGGGTGCGTCGGCGGGCCGGAACCGGTCGCGCAGGCAGAAAGATCTTGCGCCTCAGGACGTTCGCAAAAAACTGCACTGAGGCGTTTGTTTTCAGGGGTTAGGCGGGTTCCTTGTCAGACTTCGAAAGTCCGCTTAACCCCCTTTTTCTGGCAAGGTCGATTCCAGGGTCTTCGATGGCGTTCGTTTGTTTTTGATGGATTTTGGCATGTGATAGCCATTGAAGTTCACGCCAGAAGATATATAATACGTTAGACGGCGAGGAGGCCGGACGCTCTGGCGGGCGGTAGGGCGTCTCGTCCAATTTCCGACCATCCTTTCGAGTTTCGTCTGACGCGCACGGGTGTTTGCAGGGGCATTCTTGGTTCCTATCACCCTCACCGAAACCTCATCAGTCGAAAGGAGATTCAACATGTCGAAACTGAAGAACGCGCTGGCTTCGAAAATCCAGGAGTTCCGACCCCGTACTACACGCCTTGTCAAGGAGTTCGGCAAGGTCGTCATCGACCAGGTGACCATTGAGCAGTGCATCGGCGGCGCTCGAGACGTTCGTTGTCTGGTTACCGATGTTTCCTACCTTGATCCCTTTGAAGGGATCCGCTTCCGCGGCAAGACGATCCCTGAAACCTTTGAAGCTCTTCCTAAGGCTCCCGGTTCCGAATACCCGACCGTCGAGGCTCTTTGGTATTTTCTCCTGACCGCCGATGTACCAACCCAGGCCGAGGTGGATGAAGTTCTGGCCGAGTGGAAAGAGCGACAAAAGGTTCCCTCCTACGTATTCGACGTTATCAGGGCTTTCCCCAAGGACAGCCACCCGATGGTGATGCTCTCTACCGGTATTCTCTCCATGCAGCGGGATTCGGAATTCGTCAAGTTCTACAACTCCGGTAAGTTCAACAAGATGACCAGCTGGGAGTACATGTACGAGGACGCCAGTAACCTGGTGGCCCGGATTCCCGTCATCGGCGCGTTCATCTACCGCTACAAGTATAAAAATGACGAGCACATCCCTATTGACCCAACCCTCGACATGGGTGCCAACTATGCCAAGATGTGCGGCGTCGCCAAGCCCTATGACGACGTTATGCGAATGTATTTCATTCTTCACTCCGACCACGAGTCGGGCAATGTCTCCGCCCACACGGCCCACCTCGTTGCCTCGGCCCTTTCGGATGCCTACTACGCGTACTCAGCCGGTCTCAATGGCCTCGCCGGCCCGCTCCACGGCCTCGCCAACCAGGAAGTGCTCACCTGGATCATGGAGTTCCAGAAGAAGCTGGGCGGCGCCGAACCGACCAAGGAGAACGTTACCAAGGCCCTGTGGGATACCCTCAATGCCGGCCAGGTTGTCCCGGGATACGGCCATGCCGTTCTCCGCAAGACCGATCCCCGTTACATGGCGCAGCGTGAGTTCTGCCTCAAGAACCTGCCGCACGACCCGCTCTTCAAGCTCGTCAGCATGATCTTCGAGGTCGCCCCGGGCGTTCTCATGGAGCAGGGCAAGGCCAAGAACCCCTGGCCGAACGTCGATGCCCACTCCGGCGTCATCCAGTGGTACTACGGAGTCCGCGAGTGGGACTTCTACACCGTCCTCTTCGGCATTGGCCGCGCCCTCGGCGTCATGGCCAACACCACCTGGGACCGTGCCCTCGGTTATGCCATCGAACGGCCCAAGTCCGTCACAACTGCCATGCTTGAGAAGTGGGCCGAGGAAGGTGGCCGGAAGCTTTCCTGATGCTTCATCGCTGAGGGAGGATTTTCCCGCCTCCCTCTGCATGAACTGGATTTCGCTCTCCAAGCAAAGGGGAGATGCCGTGGCATCTCCCCTCTTTTGTGCGCCGGGCATGGCGCGTGACTAGGAGGTGCAAGTCCTCTGGGGACCTTGGAGGCAGGAACCCCTAGCGGAACGGCAACTGCGTCGTCGTGAGGCGGCGTGGGAAGGGAGCCGGAGGCAAGCCCTGGCCCGAGGTACACGAACCGCATACGAGGCGCCCGTCCGGAGGGCGAGGGGGCCAAAACACCGGAAGCCCGATGTTACCCAGACTGGACCGGCGTAGATGCGGCGGGTAGATGGGGCGACAGTCACGCGCCTTACCCCGGGAGAGCTGGTCATCCGCCCAGGGCTAGCCGGGTCGAGAGGGTCGGCGAGGGGTGGCCAGCAGTCAGCCAAGGCCATAGAAGCCGCGGCGCACGGCGGCGAAGGGTTGAACACGGGGGGCCGAACCGGCGCGATGCGTTCGAGGCGCGAGGGAGACGCCGACCAGAGGGTTGAGAGGCCCGAGCGGCCCCGGGCGGCACGCGGCGGAACCGCCGAGGGCTCAGGGACCGAGCGTCAAGCGCGCCCGGCACGCGGAGACAGCGCCGGGGACGGGACTCCGGGACGCATGGAGGAGGTGCTGCGTCGCGGAAACGTCTTCGCAGCGTACGGGCGCGTCGTGCGGAACGGCGGGGCACCGGGGGTGGACGGGATGCCCGTCTCCGACCTGCTGCCCTACTGCCGGGAGCACGGGGCGCGGATCCGGGAGGAGCGGCTGAGCGGACGCTACCAACCCCAGCCGGTCCGGCGGGCACCCAGAGGGTACCCGATCCCGAAGCCGGACGGGAAGGGGACGCGGACGCTGGGCATCCCCACGGTGCTGGACCGGATGAGCCAACAGACCCTGCTCCAGGTCCTGCAACGCCTCTTCGACCCCACGGTCTCGGACCGGAGCTTCGGCGTCCGCCCGGGCCGCAGCGCCCACGGGGCCGTCCTCCGGGCGCGAGAGGACATGGCGGTAGGTTACCGGTGGGTGGTAGACCTGGACCTCGAGAAGGTCTTCGACCGCGTGAACCACGACGTGCGGATGGCGCGGGTGGCGAGGCGGGTGAAGGACAAGCGAGCGCTCGGCCGGATTCGCCGCTACGTGCAAGCGGGGAGGATGGAGGGCGGGTTGGTGTCGCCGCGGGTGGAGGGCACGCCGCAAGGCGGCCCCCGCTCACCGCTGCTCAGCAACGTCCTGCTCGGCGAGCTGGATCGGGAACTGGAGCGGCGGGGGCACCGCTTCGTGCGCTACGCCGCCGACTGCAACGTGTACGTGCGGTCCAAGGCCGCCGGGGAGCGGGTGATGGCATCGCTGGAGCGCTTCCTCTGGCAGCGGCTCCGGCTGCGGATCAAGCGGGGCAAGAGCGCGGTGGCCAGGCCCTGGGCGCGGAAGTTCCTGAGCTACACCGTCACCGTCGACCGCCACCTGAAGCTGAAGGTGGCCCCCCAGGCGGCCAAGCGCCTGCAGGGCAAGCTCCGGGCGCTCTTGAAGCGGGGGCGCGGGTGCAACCTCGTGAGCGTCGTCCGGGACCTCGGTCCCGTGTTGCGGGGCTGGGTGGCGTACTTCCGGCTGTGGAGGTCATGGCGAGCTTCGAGGACCTGGATGCGTGGCTCCGGCGGAAGCTGCGCTGCATCCTGGGGCGGCAGTGGAAGCGGCCTCGCACCCGGTTCCGGAAGCTCCGCCGCCGGGGGCTCATCGCGAGCCGCGCGGCGGCCTCCGCCTACAACGGCCGCGGCCCCTGGTGGAACGCCGGGGCCAGTCACCTGCACGCGGCCGTGGCCCAACCGCACGCTGCGCCCGATGGGGCTTGTGAGCCTCCTCGATGAACACCGGCGCCTCGCAGGCGCCTCGTGAACCGCCGTATGCCGAACGGCACGTACGGTGGTGTGAGAGGCAGGGAGCCGTAAGGCTCCCCGCCTACTCGATCCATTCTCGGCAGTTGAAGTAGAGCCGGCCGACGTGCTTGGGGTTTTGGAGCATGAGGTAAATGGTGTTTGTACGCCAGATGCGCCCGGCGTTCTGCACGTTCAACTGCTTGGCGATCGCCCTTTCTCCGTAGCTGTCCAGGAAGAGCTGGAAGACGTACCGCACCAGCGCGGCCTCCTCCGGGATCACCGTGAGGCGGCAGCCGACGGGGAGCGGACTCCGCGCGACTGATTTCTCGCTGGCCCGATTGGCCCCTGCGCCTGCGATGGGACGCGACGTGATGGGCCGCTCCCCCCGGGCCACCCTCCGACTGGTTCAGGGTTGGCATCTCACGCTCTACCATCCCACCTACCCGAAGTTGCGCAGTTCAGTAAACATGGCTCAAATTTGGCGCGGGCTTCCGCGGCTTCGCCCCCTCCGGTTTTCACTACGTCTGGGTCACCACGCCCGCCCACCGCGGTTGCCCGAGTCGGCTAGCTTTCCCTTTGACACGCTCGGTTCATCTCTCTCGTCGTCATGCATACGGAAGTCGTAGCGATCCACTTTCCTCGGGTCAGCATCAACGAACACGCCGCTCAGATGAAGAAGTATCGGGGTCCATCCGTGGGAGGAGTAGCCCAAAATGTCAAGGATCTCGTAAAGCGAGAGGTTTTTCTTCTGTTGCTTCGGCTTTAGGTCGATGACCTTGGCAAGAGCACTTTGTATTTCCAGGTGCCAAGCGTATGGCTCTTCCTGGCTTGTCCATGGCTACGCCGGAAACTTCTGCACAGGTTGGCCCGGCCTCGCCCACGCGCTGGCGCAGAAGGCGCACCTGACTCGGTGGCGACAGCGGATCGGATATTCCTGTCGGGATTCGTTGTCGTCAGAGTTTGGTTTCCGCCACCGTCTTCTTCACGCTCTCCAGGCTCTTCTGCACCAG
>CAZXXV010000346.1:0-5160 GCA_964644725.1 uncultured bacterium | reverse complement strand
CCACCGAACGGTCGAACGTCCGAACGTTCCTCCCTGGGGCCTCTTGTCTGCGAGTCGCTGACCTATCATGTGAGCGGCCGCCTGATGGCGTGGAAGATCTTGTGTAGGAGCGCGACGTCGCCCTTGGCCTCTTCCGGCGTCGTGATGGGCGTCTTCCTCTCCTGTACGCACTCGGCGAAGTGGAGCAGTTCCTCCTTGAACGCCTCCTTCATGGAGGCGATGACCTGCTTCTCGAACGGCTTGCCGTCCTCCATCCCCTCCACGATGACGGGCGTGGGCATGTTGCGGAAGAACGGGGACGGGAAGACCAGGCGGACCCGGTCGGCCTTGCCATAGTACGCAACCGTCTCCTCGTAGCGGGCCAGGTCCCAGAGATACTGCAGGCTGATGATGGCGCGCACGCCGGAGGCGTAGCGCAGGCAGGTGACCATGCTGTCCCCGCCGGCCCAGACATCCGTGAAGAGGACCTCGGCCGGATCGCCCGACAGGCCCCGCAGGACGTTGATATCGTGGACCAGGGTGGACAGGAGATTGTCGGCGAAGACGCGGCGCTCCAGCGGCGTGAAATCCCCGATCACTTCCTGTATGAGGCGGTCCTGGTCGGCCCGCAGCCGCGCCTTGGCCTTCTCCGGCACGTCGGGAAACCTGCGGACGCCGTGGTGGCCGATCTGGTTCCCCTCGGAGGGATGCAGGATGGTGATGTGGATCGCCTGGAGATCCTTCATGTTCTGGATGAGCGGCTGGGCATAGCGGAAGCCGGGATCGTACCGCTTCATGTAGGTCACCATGCAGACGGTTCCGGCCTTCTTGTGGGCGGCCAGGATCTCGTCCGCCTCCCGGAGGGTGTAGCACATCGGTTTCTCGGTGAAGACGTGCTTCCCCGCCTTCAGGGCATCCACGATGACCTGCCCGTGGGAGTCGGCGCTCAGGATCACCGCCACGTCCAACGGCTCCTTCAACAGGTCGCGGTAGTCCGAGAACCGTTTCGTCACCCCGTAGTAGTCGCCCACGTACTTCAGGGTCCCGGGGGACACGTCGCACAGCGCGACGACCTCGTACAGTTCTTGCAATTCCTTCAGGTGGGGCAGGTGCATGATCTGGGCGATGGCCCCACATCCGATGACTCCGACCCGCATGCGACTCATGGATCACTCCTCCTCCGTTGGGACTCCTTTGCCAGAAGTGCGGTTCAACCCATCATCTCCGCCGGCACACCGGCCAGGCGGCTGTTGCCTGACTATGAGGATCCTCCAGCCCAGTGCCGCCGCAAATAAGCGAGCGACTCGCGGATGAAGCCATCCAGGATCCCAGGCGACCGGTCATCCTTGATGGCGCAGAAGGGGTCCGGCCCGGGAGGCATCACCTCGAGGACGACTGCTCCCGCGTACCGGATCTCGCGCAGGGCCGCCGCGACCGCCGCCAGGTCCAGGTGTCCGCGTCCCAACCCCTGGCGATTCGTGTCCGCCACGTGCACGTGGAGGAGTCGCGATCCCGCGGCCAGGATGGATCTCGTGATGTCGGGCTCCTCCAGGTTCGCATGGAACATGTCGAGGGTCGTGCCGACCCAGGGGGAGGCCACCGCGGCCAAATAGGCCAGGGCGTCCTCGGCGCTCGTGACGAGGTACGCCTCGTACCGGTTGAGCGGCTCGATGCTGATCTTGACGCCCAGCCGCTCCGCCTGGCGCGCGGCCTGTTGCATGGCCTCCACCGACCAGGCCCATTCCTGCGCCTGGGTGGCGAGCGGTGCCAACCGGGTCTCCCCCGACGGGAGCATCTGGACCAGGGGTGCGCCGACCTCCGCCGCGAAGCGGAGGCATTCGATGATGTAGCGCACTGCATCGGCGCGGATGGCGGGATCGGGATGCGCCAGGTCGCGGCGCGTCGCGGGCACTGTGCACGAGGCGGTCAGGCCGAGGGGGGCCAGACCGTGTCCGGCAAGCAGTCGGCGAACTTCGGCAGGGTTGAAGCGCTCCGGCTCCCCTGGGATCTCGACCCCATCGTACCCTGCGGCGGCGATGCGGCCCAGGGTCTGGTCGAGGGGCGCCTCACCATAGATCCAAGCGCACACGCCGAAACGGGGCATGATCTCGCCTCCTCCAGAGAGAGGGTCAGATCGCAGCCGCCTCCACGCCCACTTCCCGGCGACGACCCAACCAGTGGGCGGGCAGGATGCACGCGGCCAGGACCAGGATCAACAGCGTGGAAAGGGCGGCACCGCGACCGATGGTGCCATACTCTGCCCACGAGAGGATGAGGACTGTGACCAGGTCGTGGCCCGGCGACACCAGGAAGATGACCTGGCTCACCGCTGTCATGGCGCGGACGAAACTATAGATCAGGCCGGTCAGGATGGCCGACCGGATGAGAGGCACGACCACGCGACGAAGCGTGGTCGCCGTCCCCGCCTTGAGTGTGGTGGACACCTCCTCCAGGCTGGGATCGAGCTGGCTGAGGGCGGCAATCCCGCTCCGGATGCCCACGGGCATCCCGCGGAAGATGAAGGCCAGGACGATGATCGCCCCCGTCCCCGTGAGCTGGAGGGCCCCGGCGTTGAAGGCCAGGATGTAGCCGATGCCCATGACGGTCCCGGGAATGGCATAGGACAGCATGGCCGAGAACTCCAGCGCCGTCCGGCCGAAGAAGCGATGCCTGAGGGTAAGGTACGCGATGAGGAACCCCAGGCCCGCCGAGGGGAAGGCGGCCAGGGCCGACAGGCGCATGGTGTCCAGGAGGACGGGAACGCCGTGGCTCAAGAGGTCCCGGTAGTTCTTGAGGGTGAAGGTATGGTCGATGCCCCAGAGCTTCACGAAGCTGCCAAAGAAGATGGATCCGTACAGGAGCATTGCCACGAGCGCAAAGGCCAGGAACACCCCGGTCAGAAGAAGGTCCGCGCCCAGGGGCAGCGGTGTGGGCTGAGCCCCGGATGGCTTGCCCGTCACGGTGACGTACGAGCGGCGGCCCAGCCAGTATCGCTGGAGGAAGAAGATGGTGAGCGTGATCATCAAGAGGATCAGACCGTAGGTCGCCGCCTCGTGCTGGTCGAACCGGCCCTCGATGGCGTAGAAGATCTCCGTCGGCAGGAACGGAACCCCGCCTCCCAAGAGAAGGGGGTTCCCGAAGTCGGCCAGGCTCTCGATCATCACGAGGAGGATGGCATTGGCAAGGCCAGGCCGCATGAGGGGCCAGAGGATCGTCCGGAAGAGGGTCCACCGGTCGGCCCGGAGCGTCTGGGCTGCCTCTTCCAGCGAGACGTCCATCGAACGGATAACCCCCACCAGCACCAGGTAGGCGATGGGGGTGAAGGCCAAGACCTGCGCCACACCCACGCCCAGGGGGCCGAAGAAAGCGTTGGTGGAGAGCCCCAGCAAAGTGTGGGTGATGAACCCGCGCCGGCCGAACATGTAGATCATTGCCAAGCCGAGAACGAAGGCCGGCGTGATGATGGGCAGGATGGACAGCGGCCCCAGGAGGTGTCGCGTCCACAGCCGGCTGCGCGACTCCAGCAGGGCGAAGGCGAAGCCGAGGCTCGTGGAGATCGCACCTACGATGACGGCCAGAAACAGGCTATTCCTCAGGGCGCCCAGGCCAAGGGCCAGCATGGTCAGGAGTCCTGCGCCGACTCCGACCCCAACTCCCCACTTCAGGCAGGCAGCAATCCGCCGCGTCATCCGCCAGCACAGGGCGAGTGTGAGCACTCCGGCCACGATGCCGGCATCCGCCCCCCAGCGAATGGGATCGAGGGGGAGTTCCGGGTGGCGGAGGAGCAGGAAAATGGGGGAGCGCAGGTATCGCAGGAGGCCCGCGGCAGTGAGGTGCCCCTGGATCACGATGCTGGCCTGGAGCATGGTGATGAGGGGAAACAGAATGAAGAGGATGACCAGACCAGCCGCCCAGAGGATGCCCGCCCCGACGAAGGCGCCGCCCCGCAGATACCCGGCCTGCGCCAGCCCGATTCCGGCCAGCGTGAGGAGCCCGAACAGACTGACCATGGCCCCCAGCCCGAAGGCCCGGCCGGCCGTGAGTAACTGGAAGAGGCTGGCCAGGATGCCCAGCGTGGCCAGGGCGAGGATCAGGCGACCGACCCGCCGGCTGCTGCTACCGCCGACCGCCAGGGCAATCGTCAGGCACGCCGCGAGGCCCACCAGGGCCAGAGACCAGTGGCTGGGAATTTGGCCCAGGCCGGTCTGGGGCCAGGAGAGGGCGAAAAACGCCTTCCCGACGCGTTCCCACGGCAGGACGGCGAACGCTCCCAGGGTCAGGAGGCTCCAGACGACCGTCTCACGGCGATACGCGCTCATTGCAAGAAGTCGATTAGTCAATTGGTCAATTCGTCGATTGGTCGAGCAGGGACGCGCGATTCATGGGATCGGTGGTTGGGGGGCCAGCGATGCGCCCTTCGCGGCCCTCGACCCACGGGCCTTCGACGATTCGACCAATTGACTATTTGACTACTCGACCGTTGTCAGTCACTTCGGCAGGGGGAAAACCTGCTCGGTCCACTTCCTGATCAGCCCGTCGCGGACTTCGGGCGTGCCGTACTTGCCGAAATCGTAGTTGATGAGCTTGACGTCCTCGAATCGGGGGACGTCGGGATCGACGGCCGATCTCGAGTGCGAGGGGATGCTCACCTCGCCGTTCTGGGGCCCCAGCTTCTGGTTCTCAGGCTCCAGGGCCCAGTCAATCAGCTTCAGCCCATTCGCACGGTTGGGGGCGCCCTTGACCAGGCCAATCCCACCGATCTCGTAGCCGGTCCCGTCCTTCGGGGCGATGAAGCCGATCGGGAAGCCCTTTCGACCCCGCTCCACCACGTCGTTGGCGAAGGAGACGCCGACGCCAACCTCGCCCCGGCCCGCCAGGAGGCTCGGGTCGCCACCGCTCCGTGTGTACTGGGCGACGTTCCGATGGATGGCCTTGAGCAGCTCGAAGCCCGCATCCTCGCCGTAGATCTGGACGATGGTGGTCATCATCACGTAGCCGGTGCCGGAGGTATTGGGGTTCGGCATGGCGATGAGGCCCTTGTACTTTGGATCGCCCAATTCCTTCCAGGTCTGCGGGACCGGCAGGTTCTTCTCCTGCAGGATCTTTTCATTGACGCCGAAGCCGTGTAGCCCCGTGTAGAGCGGGATGTAGTGCCCATCCACCGCCTTGGTGAGCTGCGGG
>CAZXXV010000345.1:0-5164 GCA_964644725.1 uncultured bacterium | reverse complement strand
GGTGGGGTGGATTCCCGATACCGACCAGCCCTTCTGTCCGAAGGTAACCGTAGGTTGTGCATGACGTATATCAAACGCCGAACCTCGGCGCAAGCTGCGAGCGTGACTCGCTGGTCGGCCACCTGGTCTCTCGCTCCTACCCGACCATTGTCATTCAACCAACCTGTACCCGGCGCATCTCCCCTGCGTGTGTAAAGAACAAGATCGCCTCCGCGACGGCCTGCCCCGAAAGCCGCTCCCATGCTTTGGCGTAGACCCGGACCTGGGGCGCGTAGTAGTCCACATACGGCTGGAGATCCCCGTCGACCCGATCGGTCTTGTAATCCACGAGGATCCAGCGGCCATCCTCGCGAAACACGAGGTCCATGGTCCCCTGGAGGAGCGTGGGGCCCTTCGCCAAGCCGACCTCCGCGCCGTCGAGGGAGAGGGCAAAGGGGACCTCGGCGTACCGCTCGGGGCTCGCCAGGAGCCTGCGCCAGAGGTCACTGCCTTGGACACTCTTCACCAGAGCGAGGACGGCGTCCCCCTCCTCCGACGGCCGTTCTAGCTCCGCGAGATACGAGGCGACGAGTGTCGGCGTCAGCAAGATCCCCCGAGCGGCCGCCTCCAGGCAGCGATGCACGACCTGGCCGAAGGCGCGCCCTTTGCCGGCGGCGCTTCTGGGGGGGGCGGGCACGCCCTCTGCCGCGACCTCTGTGACGGCGGCGTGGACGAGGGACGAGACCGAGGACACGTCCGTGTACCGGGTCCGCTCGTCCATGGCCTGCGCGCAGCCTCGGGCATCAATGGCGAGCGGGCGGCGGGCCGAGGCCTCCAGCGGGATGGCATCCAACGAGAGGGCCTCTGGGATGTGCGGGAGCAGGGGCTCCCACGGATTCTCCTTGGCCTTGGGGGAGTGGGACACCACGAGGAGTTGCTTCGCCCGCGTGGCCGCCACGTAGCGCATCCGGTCCCGCTCGGCCGCGAGATACCGCTGTTCCTTCTCGGCCTTCGCGTTCCACTCCGGTGGGAGGGCGATGAGCTTGCCGGTGTACTCGGACTCTTCCCGGACGACGAAAGAGCCCACGGCCTGTCCCGTGCGGGTGCGGTCCACGTGGAACTCCGGTTCGTGGTCGGCGTTGCCCCAGGGCGCGGCCAGGAGCACGAGGGGCGCTTCCAGCCCCTTCGCCCGGTGGAGGTTCATCACCCGGACGACGTCCCGCGCGCCCGTGAGGAGGCTGATCGGCTCGACCTCGCCCTGCACGACCCCCTCCAGCCATTCCACGGCGGCGGGGAAATCGGCGAACTCCGTCCCCGGGGCAAGCTGGATCAGCTCCACCAGCTTGTAGAGCCGGCCCCCCGCAGCGGCCCCGAGCGGCGAGGCGGCGGCCAGGGGGACGATCCCCACGGATTCCAGGATGGAACTGACGGCGGCAGCAGGTGACCGGTCGAGGGTGAGCCGCCACAGGGTCTTCAGGCGCCCGAGGGACCACGGGATCCCATCGGCCGCGCCAGCAGGTACTTCCTGGGCGCCCAGGAAGGCGAACCGGCCCCCCGCTTTCTTGAAGTCGTACAGCTCCTGATCCGAGTGACCAAAGAGCCGGCCGGTGAGGGTGCCGACCACCAGGACGGGATTGTCCGGGTCGGCGAGGCAGCGGAGCAGGGTGAGGACGGCCACCACATCGGGACCCTCGGCGAAGCCGCCGGCGCCGGTGATGTCGTACGGGATCTGCCGCGCCTCCAGGGCCCACGCGATGCCCTCGAGGAACTCCTTCCGGAGAGACAAGATCAGCACATCCCCCGGGCGGGCCGGGCGCAGCGCCGTCTCTTCCTCGACCTGGACGTTCCCTGCGAGTGCCCAGGCGACGAACGCGGCCACGTGGGTGGCGTCCGTTGCCGCGATCTCGTCCTTCTTCATCTTGCTGCCGCCGGGCAGGACAAGCCGCGCCGCGCCGGCGTGCTTCGTCGGCCCCGGCCGGTCGGTCTCTAGGGGGACGAAGGCGGCCTGGACGGTGTTTGCTTTCTCGGGGAACACGCCCCGGAATGCGGCATCCACCACGTCCCCGATCCGATCCACGGAGCGGAAGTTCGCCGACAGGGTCAGGACCTCGCCGCCACTGGCCACGACCTGGTCCTTGACCAGCGTATACGTGTCGATGTCCGCCCGGCGGAACCGGTAGATCGACTGCCGGGGATCCCCCACCACGAACAGCGCCCCGGGGCGCAACCGCCAGGTCCGCCAGTCGGCTTTGGACTTGGGAGGCTCCCCGGCGAGATAGAACAGGACCTCGGCCTGGATGGGATCGGTGTCCTGGAACTCATCCACCAGGAGATAGCGGTACCGGTCCGCGAAGGCGCGCCGGACCGGGGCGTTGTCCCGCAGGAGGTCGCGCGCCGTGATCAAGAGATCGCCGAAGTCCAGAAGCCCGGCGGCCTTGCGCTTGGCTTCGGCATACCGGACGGCCCCTGTGGCGAACCGGATGCAGAAGGGATACAGGTACTCGCGCCAGGCCCGGAGGGCAGGCGCGACATCCCCGTCCGCGAAGGCGGGAAGCTCTTCATCCCGGAGCGTCTTGGCGACAGCCCCGTTCTCCCATCGGTTCAGCGTGACCGAGGCGCCCTGGAACCGCTCCAGCACGGCGACGAGATCCGGAAGTGCGTCCACGCCAAAGACCCGCCGCCGCCACTGCGCGAAGCGGTAGGCTGATTGCAGCCCATCCCAGCCCTTCTCGGGTTCTGCTGAGGGGACGAGCTTGGCCAGCCGATCCAGGAACCGCAGGAGGGCCGTGCGCTCCTTCGACAGATCCGGGGGCGGGAGATCCTTCCATACCGGCTGGACGTCGCGAAACTGGCTCAGTCGCTTGTGGAGGCCGCTCAACTGATCGGGTGACACCCCCAGGCGGGTGAGATCGGCGAGGGCTCGACTGTCCGCGATCCGTTCCTGCTCCAGGAACTCCAGCCAGTGCAGGTCGAGAAGGCGGTCGGCGTCGCCCTCCTCGAGTTCCTGGAACTCCGGGTCCAGCCCAACCTCCACCGGGCGCTCCCGGAGCAGCCGGGCACAGAAGGCATGGATCGTGCCGATGGTGGCCTCGCCGAGGTGCCCCAGGGCGGTCTGGGCGTGCTCCGCGGCGACCCCGGTCTGCTTCCGCGCGGCCGCCTCCAGCGCCTCCTGGAACTTCTCCCGGAGCTCGGCGGCCGCCTTGCGGGTGAAGGTCACGGCGGCGATCCGGTCCACCGGGGTCCGCCCCGAGGTGATGAGGGAGACCATCCGGGTTACCAGGCTGGTCGTCTTCCCCGACCCAGCGCCCGCCTCGACCAGGAACGTGATGTCCAGGTCGGTCGCGATGCGGTCCCGGGCGGCCTGATCCGCGGGGTGCCTACGCATGGTCCAGCACCTCGATCAGGCGCCCCACGCCTGGATCTCCCACCCCCTGGAGCGCCTTCCACCGCGCCTTCGCCCCGGTCCCGCAGAGGGCTGCGTAGTCGCAATACTTGCAGCGCTCTGCGCGGCCCACGAACATCCCGTCCCGGATCAGGTCGAGGATGCGGTCCATCACCGCCAGGGCCTCGGGGACCCGCGCGGGATCGCGCCGGAACTCCTCGCCTCCGCCCCGTTCGGTGGGGAAGAGATACCCGGAGCCGACCACAGTCGCCTGGGGATCCACCGACTGGCGGAGGAATTGCTCCGCGGCCAGGGCGTAGATGGCGTGCTGGAGCTGGGTCCCGCCCGCGGTGTAGTCGTTGGCCCCAAAGTACCTCGAGGTGCCGGTCTTGTAGTCCCACACCTCCCACTCGTGGGTAGCGGGCCGGCGATCAATGCGGTCGATCTTCCCCCGGCACGAGATCGGGCCTCCGGGAAGGGGGATCTCCACCGGATTCGAGAGTGCACTGGCTCCCGCTTCTTTGAGCCCGAAGGACACCTCGAAGAAGCTGGGGGTATTCCGGGATCGGCGCTCCGCCTCCCCTTGGAGGAACACCATGACCGAGCGCTTGAGCTCTTCGACTTCGATGGCGAACACCGCCTCGGAGGGCGGGGGCACCCGCGTCTTGTACTCGGCGATGACATCGGTCAGGACCCCGTGGGCGCGATCAAGGTGCTTCCGGGGATCCGGCCGCTCCTTCGTGGGCACGAGGTCTGCCAGGAAGCGATGGTAGAACTCGTGCAGGAGGGCGCCCCGGGTCATGTGGTCTAGCCAGACGCCCGGCTCGATCACCAGCTCATCCGGCAGCTCCACCTCCAGGACGTACTGGAGGTAATAGCGCCGGGGGCAGTCGGGGTACCGTTCCAGCCGGGAAGCAGATGCGGTCAGAGCACGGTTCGTGCGGGGATCCAGCTCCGGGGCCGGCCCGATCTTGCCATCGTGGGGCGTCGCCTCTGGCCGGGCCCGGGCCGCTTCCGCCCGAGCCCCCCGGGCAAGATCGGGGAAGGCGGCGAGCACGCTCCCCCGGGCGTCCAGAAGCAACCCGCGGTCGTGGATGCGGCTGAGCCACCAGTGATCCGCCGAGAGGGCGCGTCCGCCCGAGACGAAGCCCACGGGAGGCCCGACGGCTTGCATCAAGGCCTGATAGTTCGCAAGCCGGTCGCCTGTGCGCAGCCGATGGGCCTGCAGCAGGACCGGGGAGGGGAACCGGCGCCGATTATCGGACAGATCGAAGGCGGCATAGCTGAGCGTGAGGCGCCCGCGCAGGCGGGCCAGCAGCTCCGCCAGGGTGTACAGCTTCTCCTGGGAGCGGCTCGCCGCGGTGGCGAGGTCCGGCGAGAGGCGCGACCGCTCGGTATCGGAGAGGACTGGATCCTGTAGGGTGACGCCGGGACACCGGCTGTCGTCCAGGCCGAGGATAAAGGTCACCGGCCTCCCGGCATATCCGGCCTGGCGGATGCCGGCCACGTGCAGGTGCCCCGCCTGCGGGCCGGAGCCGTCCACCGAGATGCTCTCGGCCAGGGCGATGATCCGCTCGGTCGCCTCGACAGCGGAGACAACCCGCGCGTCGTAGCGGGCGTCCTCGGCCAGTCGTTCCCGAAGCCGGCCGACAACGATCCGGTCGGACGCGGACCGGATCGCCACGTGCCGGTCAAGGAAGGTGCGGGCTGCGCGCAGGCACTCGGCGCGGGGGGCGTTATCCAGCGGGACCAGGCCGAGGATGTCCAGGATCCAGTCTGTGGCCTTGCGGGCCTCGTCCAACC
>CAZXXV010000344.1:0-5165 GCA_964644725.1 uncultured bacterium | reverse complement strand
CTCAGGCGAGACGTTGTCGGTTTGGAATTTGAAATTGGGAGGGCTCAGGCGGCGACCGGGAGGCGAATGGAGAAGGTGGTGCCCCGGCCCGGGAGACTCTCCACCGCAATGGGTGCTCCGTGTGCATCCAGGATGCGCTTCACGATGGCGAGACCCAGACCCGTTCCCCCATACTGGCGGGTCGAGGAGGAGTCCACCTGGTAGAAGCGTTCGAAGATCTTGGGCATGGCCTCGGGGGGAATGCCGATGCCGGTGTCCCGGATGGCGAACTCTACGAACTGCTGCCCCTCTGCCCCTCTGTCCTCGCCATGCAGCAGGCGGGCCGTCACCATGACGTGCCCCCCTTTGGGGGTGAACTTCACCGCGTTCTCCAGGAGGTGCCCGAGGGCCCGGGCGAGCGCGGCGGCGTCTGCCCGGATCTGCGGGAGGTCCGCGCCGATCTCCGTCGCCACCTCCACGCCCTTCTCTTTCGCGGCGGCAGCCACCCGGACCAGGGCCTCCTCCACCACCTTGTCCACGCGCGCGCCTCCCAGGCGCAGGCAGGTCTCCCCGCTCTCCCACTGCATGAAGGTCAGCAAGTCGTCGATTAACCGGTGGAGCCGGTCCACGCTTTGCGTGATGTGCCCGAGGGCGCGCCGCTGCGCGGGCGCTAGCGGGCCGAACTCCTCGCGGAGGAGGGCCGGCAGGTAGCCCTTGATGGGCGTCAAGGGGGTGCGCAGCTCGTGGGAGATGTTGGACAGGAACTCCGACTTGAGTCGGTCCATCTCCTTCAAGTCGGCCAGGGCACGTTCCAGGGCGGCGGTCCGCTCGGCCACCATCTCTTCGAGCAGGCGATTGTAGGCCACCACCTGGTCGTGAAGGCGCTTCACCCGGAGGAGTGACCGGACGCGGGTCATGAGCTCCAGGTGGTTGAAGGGCTTGCTGAGGAATTCATCGGCACCCAGTTCGATCGCCCGTAGGCGATGATTGAAATCCTGGAGCGCCGTGAGCATGACGATAGGGATGAAGGCGGTCTCTTCGTTGGATTTGAGACGCCGGCAGGTTTCGTACCCATCCAGGACCGGCATCATGACGTCGAGCAGGATGAGGTCGGGTGCCTCCGCGGCGACGGCGGCAAGAGCCTCTTGCCCGTTGCTCGCGGTGACGACTTGGTAGCCGGCATTCACCAGATACACCCCGAGCAGCTCTCGGATCTCGGGCATGTCATCCACCACCAGGATTCGTGCCGGAAAGCCTCTTGCGTCGGTCTGCGCCGGCGGCTCTTGCACGGTCAGCACCTCGCCCGATCCGCGGACCGCTCCGGTGCCCATCCCTCCGGGGTGAACCGCACCGGGATCACGGTCATCGTGGCGAAAATGGCTTCCGCCGACCGGGTCCAGTAGGAGGCCGAGGGTGGGTCAAGGTACCCACCCCCTGCCGATGGCGGGAATGTGGGGTTGCCCTGGATGACCGGGGTGGTCGTGGCCATGGCCAGAACCTCCGACCACGGGGACTGAGGATCAGCCTAAACGAGCTCGTTGCCGTTGGAGACCAGGGCGATGAGCGCCTCCACCGTGTTCGCGTCCCACCAGCCCTTGGCGGTCTCCTCGCGCATGATGGCACAGGTCTGCTCGCGGCTGTACGCCGGCTTGTACGGGCGTGCTGTGGTGAGGGCGTCGTAGATGTCCACGCTCTGGAGGATGCGGGCCGTGAGGGGGATCGCCTCGCCGGCCAGCCCATCGGGGTAGCCGCTGCCGTCCCAGCGCTCGTGGTGATGGCGGATGATGGGGAGGACCAGGCGCAGGGACTTGAGGGGGGCGCAGATCCGCTCGCCGATGGCCGGATGCTCCCGGATCACGGCGCGCTCGACGTCATTGAGGGGCCCCGGCTTCAGCAAGACGGAGTCCGGCACGCCGATCTTGCCCAGATCGTGAAGGACGCCACCGCGATGCAGCGCCTTCAGTTGCTCCGGGAGCAGGCCCAGCTTTTGCCCCAGGGCCACGGAGTGGCGGGACAGGCGGTCGCAGTGGTTGTTGGTGTACGGATCCTTGGCCTCGACGCTGAGGGCCAGCGTGAAGAGGACGGTCTCGGCGTTTTCCAGCTCGTCGGTGTGCCGCTTCAGCTTCAGCAGGGAGCGCACACGGGTCAAGAGTTCCAGCCGGTTGTAGGGCTTGCTCAGGAAGTCGTCGGCGCCGACCTCGATGCCCTTGATGCGTTCCTGGGTGGCGGTCAGGGCGGTGACCATCACGACCGGGATCAGGATCGTTCGCTCATCCGATTTCAACCGTCGGCAGACCTCGTAGCCGTCGAGCTTCGGCATCATAACGTCTAGGAGGATCAGGTCCGGCGGGTTCTCCGCTACGATGGCCAGGGCCTGCTCCCCGTCCTCGGCCATGCTCGTTAGGTAGCCCTCGCCCTCCAGTTCGTCCTTCAGGAACTGGCGGTTCAGGGCGGTGTCATCCACCACGAGAATGTGCGAACGGCCTGCCTCGACCGGCAGGTCGCCGGTGAGGCGCTGGAGCGGGGCCGTCTTCGAGGGAACGGTCGAGGGGTGAGGCGACGTCACGATACCGTGTCTCCGGGCCTCTCACCGAGGCGGGCACGCAGCTCGGCGTTCTCGCAGGCGAGGCGCGCAACCTCCGCCCGAAGGTACGCGTTCTCCCGGACCAGCCGGTCACTGGCGACCTTTCCCTGGCGAATGAGATCGAGGAGCGTCCCGGTCACCGTACTGGCCGTCTCGGGTGCGGAGTTGATGGTGAACATTCAGTTCCTCCCGTTGGCAGCGGGCCCGACCGTCGGCCCGGGGAGCATGCCCGCGTGTTCGATTCGCGGGCAGACCCTGGCTCGCCCTACACTCGCAGCAAGCCACATGCCAGGGAAGGTAAACGACCTCTCTCTAACACACCGCACGATTCCCGTCAAGCGGCCTTTTTCGTTGCTTTTTCAGGACCGGGCTGGTATGAAACACGTGCTCTGTGCGTCACCCGCACGTGGGGCAGCCAGATCATGAGCATTGAGGACCGCCTCGAAGAACTTCACGGCTGGCGTGAGCGCGCCCGCGAAGGTGGGGGGCCGGACCGCATCCAGAAGCAGCACGCGGCCGGAAAGCTCACGGCGCGGGAGCGGGTGGACCTGCTGCTCGACAAGGGGTCTTTTGCCGAACTCGACATGCTGGTGACGCATCGCTGCCGCGATTTCGGCATGGACAAACAGATCATCCTCGGCGACGGGGTGGTGACCGGATACGGGACCGTTGACGGGCGCCTGGTCTTCCTGTTCGCCGAGGACTTCACGGTGTTCGGCGGCTCCCTTTCCGAGACGTACGCCGCCAAGATCTGCAAGGTCATGGACATGGCCCTGAAGGCGGGGGCACCCCTGATCGGGCTCGAGGACTCGGGCGGCGCCCGGATTCAGGAGGGCGTGGTCTCCCTGGCGGGGTACGCCGACATCTTCCTCCGCAACGTCCTCGTCTCGGGCGTGATCCCCCAGATCTCGGTCATCATGGGCCCGTGCGCCGGGGGTGCGGTCTATTCCCCGGCCCTGACCGATTTCACGCTGATGGTCAAGGATACGAGCTACATGTTCGTCACCGGCCCCGACGTCATCAAGACGGTCACCCACGAGGAGGTGACCTTGGAGGAGCTGGGCGGGGCCATGACCCACAACGAGAAGAGCGGCGTGGCCCACTTCGCGGCCGATTCGGAGGAAGCGGCGCTGGCCCTCGTGCGGGACCTCTTGGCGTACCTCCCCCAGAACAATCTGGAGGATCCGCCGCGCCGTGTGACGGATGACAGCCCGAGCCGGATGGAGGAGGCCCTCAACCACATCGTCCCCGAGAATCCCAATAAGCCGTACGACATCAAGGAGATCGTGAAGCTGGTGGTGGACGACGGGACTTTCCTCGAGGTGCACGAGCATTTCGCCCCGAACATCGTGGTGGGCTTCGGCCGGCTGGATGGGCAGGCGGTGGGCTTCGTCTGCAACCAGCCGTCGGTGCTGGCGGGCTGCCTGGACATCAAGTCCTGCATCAAGGCGGCCCGGTTCGTGCGGACCTGCGACGCTTTCAACATCCCCATCATCACGCTGGAGGACGTGCCCGGGTACCTGCCCGGGACCGCCCAGGAGTTCGGCGGCATCATCAGCCACGGGGCCAAGCTTCTCTACGCCTACGGCGAGGCCACGGTCCCCAAGATCACGGTCATCACGCGCAAGGCCTACGGCGGGGCCTACTGCGTCATGGGCAGCAAGCACATGCGAGCGGACGTGAACTTCGCCTATCCCACGGCCGAGATCGCCGTCATGGGGCCGGAGGGGGCCGTGAACATCCTGTATCGGCGGGAGTTCAGCGAGGCTGCCGATCCGGCCGCCTTCCGCGCGGAGCGGATCACCGAGTTCCGGGAGAAGTTCGCCAACCCCTACGTGGCGGCAGCGCGCGGTTACGTGGACGAGATCATCGAACCCAGGGAGACCCGGCCCAAGCTGATCCAGGCCCTGCGGGCGTTGGCGACGAAACGGGACACCAACCCTTCCAAGAAGCACGGGAATATTCCGCTCTGAGACGCCCGTCGCAGGGGCTGCGCATTTTCAAATGGAAAACTGACAATTTGCCTCCGGCGGATCAATGGAAGAAAATAGCCGGTTGCTCCGCCAGAGGCGGATCGGTTGTCAGTTTTAAATTGGTACTGTCCGCCCGCGTCTTTTTTCGGAGGATGCCATGCCGAGAGTCCTGGTTGTTGACGATGAGCCGGATGCCGTCGAACTCCTCCAGGAATTCCTGACGGCCAAGGGCTACGAGGTGATCGCGGCCTCTGACGGCGAAGAGGCCCTGCGCAAGGTCAAGGAGGACCGGCCCCACCTGATCCTCCTGGACATCCGCATGCCGAAGATGAACGGCATCGAGGTGCTGAAGCGGGTCCGGGAGATCGACCGGGAGGTGGGCGTCATCATGGTCACGGCGGTCAACGAGGAGGAGACGGGCCGCCAGGCGCTGCAGCTGGGGGCCTTCGACTACATCACCAAGCCGCTGGACCTCAAGTACCTGGAACGGAGCCTGTGGTACAAGATCACCACCATGACCCTCTGATCGGAGGCATTCAGCAGTCAGCGATCGGCCCCCACCCCTGGCCCTCAAAGGGCATATGCGCTAACTTTGGGACAAAGTCGGTAGTTGCCGTTCGTGTTGAGCC
>CAZXXV010000343.1:0-5172 GCA_964644725.1 uncultured bacterium | reverse complement strand
GTTCCAGCGAACCGGCGGGGAGTCGGCCTGAGGTCCTAAATTCATGAAGACGTTTTCAATTGCAGCCTGGTGCTTCGGGATCTCCCCCGCCGGCCGCTACACTTCGCCGTTGGTCCTCACGCCAGCGACACCCCCTGCTCGCAGTGCCCAGATTTGCCGTTGTTGGGGAGCCACGCAGGACTCGAACCGGACAGCCCGTCTGGCGCCCAACGTCTTTCCGGTTATTGCGGTTGACACCCAGCAACACCTTCGATACGCTTCCCTCCGAGGCCCCCACTTTTGCATGTGGTGGGAGTCTCGCTCCCCGAGATCCCTTCCCGCACACATCCGGCCTCCGCGCCGTTAGGTCGGCGGTTTTCCCCCGAGCGCACGCAGAACCGCTTTCGGTGTCGCCCCCGAGGACTGCGGGGTGGTATGCGGAAACCAGCTATTCAATAGTTCGATAGCCGCGAGACCCGACGAACCAAAGCGGGGATCCGCGGGCAGCCCCGCCACACAATCTCACAACTGGAAGTTGAATGCGGCGTGTTGCGGTGATCGGCGCAGGTGCGGCCGGATCGATGGCGGCGATCTTCGCAGCATCCGCCGGCGCGCAGACGCTGCTTCTCGAGCGCACCAAGGACGGCGGACGCAAGATTCTCATCAGCGGCGGCGGCCGATGTAACGTCCTGCCAGTGCGGGTCGACGAGTCTCGCTTCGTAACCGACTCCTCACCCAACATTCTGCGCAAGATGGTCCGTTCATGGCCTCTGCAAGAGCAGATCGCCTTCTTCGAGGGCGAACTGGGAATCCCGCTCGTTGAAGAAAAGGAGTCGGGGAAACTCTTCCCGGCATCGCACCGCGCCCGCGACGTGCGGGACGGACTGCTCGCGCTCGCGGTACACAGAGGCGTGAGCATATTGACGAATACGGTGGTTACCGGATTCGCGCCCTCCGCGGCGGGTTGGCGAATAGACCGGGAGGGGGCGCCGCCGTTGGAAGCGGATGCTGTGATCGTGGCGACGGGTGGGCTCTCTGTCCCGAACACGGGAAGCGATGGGCTCGGCCTCAAGGTCGTCGAGAGACTAGGTCATACGGTGCATCCAACTTACGCGGCGCTCACGCCGATCACCGCGGAGCCGGCTCCGTTCGCGAAGCTTGCGGGGGTGTCGCTGCCGGTCACGCTCACCGCTCGCGCAGGCGAGCGGACCGCTACGGCGACCGGCGGATTTCTCTTCACGCATCACGGCTATAGCGGACCGGTGGTGCTCGATGTATCCCATGTCGCTGTGCGCTCCCGCGCCGAGAAGGCGTCCCAGGCTCGTATACTCGTGCGGTGGACGCGACTCGGCGAAAAGGAATGGGAGTCGGCTCTGCGCCCCCAAGGGTCTCGCACTGTGGCGGGTGCGTTGCGCGCGGAGTTGCCGGATCGGCTCGCGAGGGCGCTGCTGGATATGACAAGCGTAGACCCGGCGCGCGTGCTCTCGGATCTGCGCCGTGATGAGCGGCTCCGCGTGATAGAGACACTCGTGCGCGGCGTGCTGCCGTGGACGGGAGACGAAGGCTACAAGAAGGCCGAAGTGACCGGCGGCGGGGTGAGCCTTTCGGAAATCGATCCGAGAACGATGGAGAGCCGAAAGCATCCTGGCCTGTTCCTTTGCGGTGAGGTGCTCGACGCGTTCGGCCCTATCGGCGGATACAACTTTCTATGGGCGTGGGCGACAGGACGCGCCGCGGGACTCGGCGCCGCGCACACAGGCTCGAAAACCGTTCGGTAGTTCGAGGGTTCGATGGTTCGGTTGTTCACGAACGCCCGAACAGCCGAACTGCCGAACAGCCGAACGCCTTTTGTTCTAGCTCGGCGTTACGACGTGCGTGGGTTTTCCCTTCAGGTAGTTCTCGATGTTCTCGACGGCCATGGCCAGGCCGACCTGGATGACCTCGGGCGTCATGCCGGCCGCGTGGGGGGTGAGGAGGACGTTTGGGAGCGTGGTGAGCGGGTGGCCGGGCGGCAGCGGTTCCGTTTCGAAAACGTCCAGGCCGGCGCCGGCCAGCTTCTTGTCTCGCAGGCATTCTACCAGCGCCGCTTCGTCCACCAGACTCCCCCGGGCGGTATTGACCAGGATGGCGCCGGGCTTCATGAGGCCCAGACGGCCCCGGTTCAGGAAATGGTGGGTGTCCGGCGTTGCCCGCAGGTGGATGGAAAGGACGTCCGAGGTCCGCAACAGCTCGTCCAGCTCGACGTACCGGAAGCCGAGATTCGCGGCCAGGCTCGGATCGGGGTGAAACGTCCAGGCCGCGACGTCCAACCCCAGGCCCTTGCCCATGGCCGCGACCTCGCGGCCGATCAGCCCGGTTCCGATGATGCCGAGACGTTTCCCCCGAAGCTGGCGGACCAGGTTGCGCGGCCAGCCGCCCTGCCGAATGGCCTGATCTGCCGGGGCAAGCTGTTTCACCACCGCCAGCATCAGAGCCACCGTGTGCTCGGCGACGGCGATGGCATTGGCCCCCGGGGTGTTGGTCACGGTGATCCCGCGCGCTGCCGCCGCCTTGAGATCCACATTGTCCGTCCCCGTTCCCCAGATGGAGATCAACCGGAGTTTAGGACAGCCCGCCAGGACATCGGCCGTGAACAGGGTCCGCCCGCGAATGTTCACGGCGACATCCGCGTCCCGCAGCCGGCTCAAGAGCGCCTGCGGATCGGTGGCGTCCAAATCGTACAGCCGCACCTCGCCGACTCGCCGCAATCGCTCCAGGGCCGGCGTGCCTGCCAGCACAGGCGGGTTGTCGTCTGGCACCACGATCAGCATGGGGGCCTCCTTGAAAGGATAGTCGAGCTGGTCCCTCAGAGGAACCGTGCGTTCGGCATCGAGGAAGATTGTCACAAGGCCCAGCGAGAGTCAACGCGATTTACCCGACATCCGAAGCGGAGCGGCGCCCCTTGCGATCTTTCTCCTTGCGTCGCCGTAACGGGCTATGATACCTAGCGACCGTTGGTCTCGGACGCACGGCAGATCGAAGCCGCTCCTGATCTTCTGGACCATCCGAGCGTGAGCGGGCGGTTAGCAATTGGTCAGACCCTGCTCTTGCAGATTCGCAACAGGAGCCGAAAAAAAGCAATGGAAGCCGAGCGAGGCCGGGGCAAACAGGGTATAAGATAGATTTCACTTCCGACGAGACCCTCATGGGGCTTGGGGATGATCCCTGATTGGTTCGGCGGGTACTATCCTTGTCGTAGACGATGACCACGGGGTGCGGGAGGCTCTCGAGACCGCGCTCTCCACGCGCTACCAGGTGCATACGGCGGCCACGGCATCGGCCGCCCTCGATGCGCTGGCGGCCCACCAGTTCGACCTGATCCTCCTCGATTATCGCCTCCCCGATCTCCTCGGCACATCGGTCCTCCAGACGATCAAGCGCTTCTTTCCCTCCACCCTGGTCATCCTGATGACGGGGTTCGGCACGGAGGATGTCGCCGTGCAGGCCTTGCGGGGCGGGGCGCGCGACTACATCCGGAAGCCCGTGGACTTCCGGGACCTCCACAGTCGGATTGCTGCCCTCCTGGCACTCTGCCGCGCCGAGATGGCGCAGCGACTCAACCCCTACGTGCACCAGGCCGAACCGCCGGCCCCCTGGCCCCTCCCGGAGCCAGATCTCAAGACGGCAGAGCAGGGGCGTGCCATCCTGAAGGCACTCCGGTACATGGACGAGCACCTGGATTCGGGGATCAGCCTGGCCGACGTGGCCCGCGTCGCGGGGATGAGCAAGTACCACTTCTGCCGGCGGTTCAAAGCGTCCACCGGCCTCTACTTCCGGGAGCATCTGGCGCGTCGGCGCATCGCCAAGGCGAAGGCGCTTCTCCGGGACACCAGCCGGACCGTCACCGACGTCTTCCGCGAGGTGGGATTCAAGGACATGACCCACTTCGGTCGGGTCTTCAAGAAGCTCGAAGGGAAACTCCCCTCAGAGTTTCGCCGGGGGCGCGAAGCCGGGAGCCCCCGGGCCGCATCGCAAGTCGGCGAGAAGAATTCTTCCACCTGAGGGCGTGGACGCGTCTGCCCAAGTCCGAGCGTAAGGGCGAGTGACGCGGTCGGGCCATGCAGCCCGGTGGCGACGAGTTGGGGGCGCGGGAGCATCAAGCGGATACAAGGGTGTATTCGCAAAGATGCAAGGTGCGCCCCACCGCGTGGTCCCATGCCTGTGATCAGCCCCCATCTTTTTCGACCCTTAGCATCCGTTCCCGCGCTGGCATGTCCCCTGCTTTCCTGGTTAACATCTCTGTTTTCCGCAAGAACTGGCCGGGGCCACGGAGTTGCGTGTGCACGGACCGTCGGAGTTCCCCCAGCCAGGGCGCCGCAGCAATTCCGCCGTCGCGGGGTGAGTCTGCGGGGCGCATGGCGGTGAGGAGTCCGACCTGTTGTCTACGGAGATCTCGGCGAGCCGGAGGCCACCTTTCCTCTTTCCCGGAGGTGACACCATGGCGCGCAGCAAGGGTATTCACGCCCACAGGGTCTTCAAGCTCGGCAAGTCGCCCGCAAAGCGGGACCGGCGAAACCTCATGCTAGCCACGATCCTCAAGGCGCTGCCCCCCATTCCCAAGGAGTACGATTTCGACCTCCGGCACGCCGGCATCCCGACACCCATGTTCGCAAACGATACCTATGGCGACTGCGTGATCGCCGGCCGGGCGCACCAGACCCTGCGGTTTGAACTGATCGAGCAGGCAGCGGAGATCAAGATCAGGGACAGGGATGTGCTGCGAGGGTACCTCAGGGAGACCGGCGGAGTCGACTCGGGCCTTGTGGTGCTCGACTCGCTGAAGGCTTGGCGCAAGGTGGGCTGGCGAGCGGCGAAACACCCCTACCGGATTGCGGCCTTTGCGAAGATCCACCGGTCCGACCACGGCGAGATCACGGCCGCCATCTACCTGCTGACAGGAGCCGGCGTTGGCCTCGCGCTGCCCCGATCGGCGCAGCCCCAGATCCAAGCAGGAAAGGTGTGGGACGTGGTGAGCGGGTTGAACGGGAAGCCAAACTCCTGGGGCGGGCACTACGTTTACTGCTGCGGCTACACCAAGAGCGGGCCGGTCTGCGTCACCTGGGGACGCAAGCAGCAGATGACCTGGGCCTTCTTCGAGCGATACGCGGACGAGGCCTATGCGATCGTGGATGACGTGGATAAATGGCGGAAGGG
>CAZXXV010000342.1:0-5173 GCA_964644725.1 uncultured bacterium | reverse complement strand
GTTGTTGGCCAGGATATCCAGGGGGCCAAACCGGTCTTCAATTTGGGCCACCAAACCGGGGAGGCCCGGCAGGTCCCGCACATCATGCGGGACGTAGCTCGCGGCCTTTCCCAGCTGGTCGCACGCCCGCTTGAGCGTCTCCTCGGTGCGACTCACCAGGACAACCCGCGCCCCGGCCCCCACCAGCGCCTGAGAGATGCCGAATCCCAGGCCCGTCCCGCCCCCCGTTACCAGCGCCAACTGCCCGTCGAGACGAAACGCATTCTGCTCCATGTCACTCTGCTCCTATGATGGTGAGCGCCGCATGGGCAACCAGATGCGTCGCCCCTGCCTGCTTGGCAAATCGAAAGCTGTCAGTCGTCAACATGTAACGATAGAGGCCGAGTCCAAGCTTCATCAATCCCCCCCACTGAGGCGGCAACGACATCTGCCTATCTTGTTGGCTTTCACGTTCAGAACTCGAGGGGTCTCTGGGGTCGGCGTATGGGAATCCCGGTCCTGGGCGGTCGCCCTTTGTGCGCGCCCATCAGGTCCCCTTCAGGCCGGTCAGCGTGATGGCAGTGATGATCCGGCGCTGGAACACGAAGAACACCAGCAGCAGCGGCAGGGCCGTCACCGTCGCGCCCGCCGCCACCAGGCCGTACTCGATGAAGAACTGGTTCTGGAACAACGCGAGCCCCAGCTCCGTCGTGTACATGTCCTGGGTCATGGTGATGATGAGCGGCCAGGTGAAGAACCCCCACACGTTCAGGAAGGCGTAGATGGCCAGGGCGCAGAGCGGCCCGCTCAGCAGGGGGAGGATGATCTTCCGGTAGATATAGAACTCGGAACAGCCGTCGATCCGCGCCGCTTGGATCAGTTCGTCTGGAATGACCTGGATCGTCTGGCGCATGAAGAAGACGCCGAAGGCCATGATGATGAATGGCAGGATGAGGCCCGGATAACTGTCCAGCCAGCCCAGCCGGTTCACCAGCAGGTACACGGGGATCATGTAGGACTCGAAGGGCACGATGATCGTCGCGATGAAGACGAAGAAGATGACGTTCAACCAGCGGGACTTGATCTTGGCGAAGGCATACCCGGCGCTGGAGGAGGTCAGGAGGATCCCCACGGTGGAGACGCCGGAGACCAGGAGCGAGTTCAGGAAGAACCGAACGAAGGGCCAGCGCAGGAACACCTCGCGGTAGTTCTCCAGGGTCGGCGCGGCCGGCAGCAGCCGCGGCGGCCAGAGGATCGTCTCGGCGCTCTGCTTGAGCGAGGTCAGCACCATCCAGACGATGGGAAAGACGATGAGGAATGCCAGGGGGGCCAGGATGAGATGCCGGATCCCGTCCTCGACCAGGAAGCGCCGGAAGCGATGCGATGGCATTGACCGGATCTCCTTGAGCCGATCCTTAGACTTTGGGCCGCAGGAAGCGGAACTCGAAGATCGTGAGGGCGAAGACGATCAGCAGCAGGATCATCGCCTCGGCGGAGGCGTATCCCATCTTCAGGTAGCGGAACCCGTTCTCGTACATGTCCAGGACGATGACGCGGACGGGGTTGGCCGGCGAGCCTTGCGGCCCCTCCGTCATGACGTACACCTGGGCGAAGACGTTGTAGGCGAAGATCGTCGCGATGACGACGTTGAACAGGAGCATGGGCCGCATCAACGGGACGGTGATCTGCCACAGGCGTTGCCAGGCGCTGGCTCCGTCAATGCTCGCCGCCTCGTAGTAGTCCACCGGGATATCCTTGAGCCCGACCAGGAACAGGACCATGTAGTAGCCGACGCTCTTCCAGACCGTCATGGCGATGATGGCCCAGATGGCCAGCCGCGAATTGATCAGCCATCCCTGGGGCGGCAGCCCGAAAAAGCCCAGGGCGTAATTCAGGATGCCGTAGGACGGATCATAGATCCACTTCCAGATGACCGACACGGGCACCATCGTCGGCACGACCGGCAGGAAGAACAGGAACTTGTACACCCCCTCCAGCCGGCCGCGCATCGGCTTGTCCAGCAGGACCGCCACGGCGAAGGCCAAGACCAGCGTTACGGGCACCGTCACCACCGCGAACAGCGTAGTGTTCACAAGCGCCATCCGGAAGAGCGGATCGCCGGCCAGCTTGTAATAGTTCTCCAGGCCGATGAACGGCTTCACGGGCTTGACGAGGCTCCAGTTGTGGAGGCTCATCCAGGCCGTCTCGAAGATGGGGATGATCCGGATGACGAGGTAGGCCAGGCAGACGGGGACCAGGACCGCCAGGCAATACGTCCATTGCGGCGAGTACCGTCGCCAGTACGAGCGCCAGCGCGCCCACCGGGGCATGCCGATCCACGCCATTGTAGATGCGAGATCTGTCACGCGATACTCACCTTGTGGCCCGCCCCTCTCAGACGCGAGAAGGGCGGGCCCACGGTTCAGGGAACGCTACTTCCCGCAGTATAGCTTGTTCTCTTTGAGAATCTCGTTCGTCTCCTCGGCGGCCTCGTGGATCACCTTGGTGATGCCGGTCGGGTTGTCCAGCAAGCTCTTGTCCTGATAGGCCTTCACCAGCCGTTCGGCAAGCTTGGTGAACGCCTCGTCGGTCACAGACAGGCGCGGGTACGGGTACAGCTCGTAGTTGCTGGGCACCTCGGCGAAGTACTTGTACTGCGGCACCTGCGCGTAGATGTTCGGGTGCCGCTTCTGCACGTCATTCCGCGGGGGCATCCAGCCGACGGTATCGTACAGGATCTGCTCCAGCTCCTTCAGCTTGGGACCGTTCGCCATGAACATGATGAAGTCCCAGGCCTCCTTCGGATGCTTGGAGCTGTTGGTCACGTAGACGTTCGTCCAGAACAGCAGGGTGTTCGTCTTCTTGTAGGCAGGCAGGGGTGCAACGGCGTACTGGACGCCGGGGGCGTTCTTCTTCATGTAGCCCACCAGCCACGACTCCCGCACGAACATCGCCGCCTGCTGGTTGGCGAACCCTTCGGCATCCTGCTTCAGCTTGGCGTCGTGCACCTTATCCTTGTACATGGCGTCGATGTACAGTTTGAGCGTGTCACGCCCCGCGTCATTGTCGTATCCGGCGCGGTACTTGTTCGTGCCGGGCGCACACTCGACGTATAGCTCACCGCCGGCCGACTTGAGGAAGTACCACCACTTGGCCGCCACGCCGCTGCCGGCGCCGAACAGGCGCAGGCTGAGGCCGCTCCGGGTGACGTTACCCTGCGCGTCGAACTTGGTGAGCTTCTTGGCCATGCTGATCATCTCGTCCCAGTTCTTGGGCGGGGCCGAGAGGCCGGCCTCTTTGAAGATCTGGGTGTTGTACAGCATGCTGTCCAGGCTGAACAGCACGGGGACGCCGTACACCTTGGCCTGCCAGGTGCTGTCCGAGACGAACAGCGGGTGGAAGACGCCGCTCTTGAGGAAAGTGTTCACCTCGGCGGGGTTGGGCACCAGGCTGCCGTTCTCGATGTGCATCTGGGCGATGTACAGGTGCGTCTCCGCGATGTCCGGGCCGGACTTGGTCGGCAGGCTCACCGCGTACTTCCGCTCCACGTCACGGAGTGGGAAGGTGGAAACCTCGACAGTGATGTTGGGGTGCAGCTCGTTGTAGTACTTGGCCGCCGCCTCAAAGTACGGCTTCATCTCCGGATAGCCGCTCCACAAGGTCAGCTTGATCGGCTGACCGGCGAGGGCCGTGGTCGGAACGGCCACGAGTAGTGTGGCCGCAGCCAGCACCAAAACTCCGCCAAGCCATCTGTGCCTTTTCATCGTTCATCCTCCTTGTTTCGGGTTAGCGTCTGGTTCCGTGTGCCAGGACAGTCTGGACGAGCTGTGGAAGGACGGCAAAGATCGGGAGGGGGCTCCTGGTTTCCGTGGCCGAGACCGGGAGGCTGAGGGTCAGATGCGGTGCCTCGGGGCGGAGACCGACGCGCCAGATCTCCATCCTTCCCAGCAGACCCATGATCTCCCGCGCTAGGGCGTGCCCGTCGGCGTCCGGAGCGGCACAGAGCAATGGCGGCCGCCCGGTCAGCGGTTCCTGGCGCCATCCCTTGTCCCGGACCTCGGACGCCACCTGGAAGGCGCCGCGTCTCTGAGGATGGTACACCTCGAAGCTCGACCCGACGCGGCCCGCCAGCGTCGCACTGGTGACGAGCCAGTCGCGCCGTCCTCGCAGGCGGCCCACCAGCCAGAGAAAGAACGTCTCGCGGGGCTCCAACACGAGGCTGATACCCAGGCGGACAAACGGAGATCCCAGTTGATCGGCCTCGACCCGGAAGGCGCTCCGCCCGAACCACCGGATGGTCGCCGTCCCGCCGAAGGGCTGGAGGGACTCGCGGACCTGGCGCACGAGGGCTGCAGCTCGTCGGCGGTTGATCTGCATCCCGACGACGTACCAGAGAAGCAGGAATCCCGCGAGGCCGATGGCCAGGTCGGTCCCGGTAAGAGGCCAGTTGAACATCAGCGTGAGTCCCGCATAAGACAGGGGCCAGGGGTTGGGGGTCGGGGGTCGGGGATCCGAAAAGCGGGAGCAGGGCCAATCACCAATCGAGAATCGGAAATCGTCAATCCGTCGTAAGGCGTCATCCCGCCCCCGCCAGGTCGGTGAGGTCCTTTTCCCGCAGCATCCGCCGTTTCCAGTTGCTGATGGCGGGGACGATGTAGGGGAGCAGGCGCAGCGTGTAATAGGGGGGAATCACCGGGACGCCGACGATGTCGCCGAAGACGATGAGCACGAACAGATGCTCCAGGTCCCCGCGCTGTTTCCGGAACATCACCACGGCGTCGTAGAGGACCAGGCCGTAGATGAAGCCCCGGAACCACTTCAGCCAGCCGTCCAGCCATTCCCGAAACGTCATCGCGCGCTTCCTGTCCTCTCTCACGACATCCCCACCGGGAGTATCCTCTCCTCCCTCGGACAAATCAAGCGCCCCCATCCGACGATCCGCCCGACAGCGAGATCCGGGCACCCCCTGGGTGGGGATAGCGAGACAACTCACCGCGCTGTCGGACATCGCTGTCGCTGTCGGCTCTCCATCACCCTTTGACCGCGCCGAAGGTCAGGCCGGCGACGATGTGGCGCTGGATGATCAGGGTGAGGATGATCACGGGCAGGGTGATCAGGGTTGCAGCCGCGGCCAGGGGCCCCCAGTTGATCTCCTCGTAGCCGATCATGTTGAAGACGGCGATGGGCAGGGTCC
>CAZXXV010000341.1:0-5199 GCA_964644725.1 uncultured bacterium | reverse complement strand
GGTGCATGATGCCCCTGGACAGCGTATGCCGGGAAAAGCACGGCTTCATGAACGCCTCCATGGTGAACGCGCACCTCATCGAAAGCACGGTCATCCCGGAGGAGGCGGAGTTTCCGGAGGGCTTCAAGACGCCTCTTGTCGAGGCCGTGAAGGAGAACGGCGGGCTGGTGATCACGCCCGTGGCCGGGCTGCACGAGGACGTGGCCATCGTGGATCGGATTGATGTCCATGATGGCGAGGGCCCGCTCATCCTCGGCCACTTTCGTGGAGGGAAGCTCTCCATCCCGGATCCTGCAGAACACACAATCCATCCGTCCCCTCCCCGTTCTGGTCGTGGGGGCTCCCGCGTCGGCATCCATCCAGGAGGTGGTGTGGCGCGAACGCGGGGAAGCACCAGAGGGCGAGATGAACAAGGGCGTGCCGGCTCGTGCGCACCAGGAGTGCAGACAGAGCAATCCCCTGAGGCCGGGGTCAGACTCTCCGCCGTCGGGTCAAGAACGCCCGGTCTGGTTTCCGCCCTGCACCCAAGAGCGTGTCCGAAAGAGAGCCGCGATGGGCGCCAGCCGGCAGGAAAGGTGAAGGTAGGTCGAAGGCTATCGCGTCTGCCTAGTACCCGCGCCGCCCGCCGCGTCCGCCGCCGCCGCCCCCAGCAAACCCACCGCTGCGGCGTGGGGCCTGCTCGCGCGCCTCGTTGACAGTCAATGCCCGGCCGCCGAATTCCCGGCCGTTCAATGCACTGACGGCCGCCTCGGCGTCCGCCTGGCTTCCCATCTCCACGAAGGCGAATCCGCGTGGGCGACCCGTGTCGCGGTCGGTAATGATCTTGACCTCAGAAACCTGGCGTCCCCCCTCCGTAAACAGGGTGCGGAGCTGCGATTCGTCCGTGTCAAATGGCAGATTCCCAACGTACAACCTCGTCCCCATGATCCTCAACCCCTTTCGCCCCGCGGCTGCGGGGCCTCATCCTGTCGCGAGCGGTAGTCGGTGCCGCATCCGCAGGTCGTGGGTCCGCTCCTGCCACGACCGGTCCGGGACGCCCCGGTTTCAGCGGCTATTCGATGTGCTCTCCCCGTGCCAGGGCCCGGCCCAGTCGCTTCCGGAGGCGCCGCGCCGCCTCGCGTTCCTTCCGCCTGCGACGGTCCCCGGGTTTCTCGTACCGGGAGCGCCGCTTCAGGTCCCGCAGGATCCCGTCTCGGAGGACCAGCCTCTTAAAGAGCCGGATGGCGCCTTCCACGCCGCGATCGCCCACGGTCACTTCCAACGGACGGTGGCGGGGCGCGCCTCCACCCGCCGAGAAGATGCCGTCTCCGTCCTGTCCACTTCGGAAGGTCATGCATCCTCCCCGGTGAGCTTCCGTGGGCTCCGTGAGAGCGCCGCTGGAAACAATAAACGCCGCAAGGCTTGGGTCCTCGCGGCGTTGCGCGGAATTGCGAAACCGTCTGAACCTTCGGCAGGACGCACTCTACGGACATTCCTCCCTCTTGTCAAGCAGAATCACCCTCCCCTTCCCGTCCCGGCCCGGGACGGTCAAGCGGAGGATCGCACCCCGCCAACGCTTGACCAAGGGAAAGATTGTCGTTAGGCTTTCGGTTGGTCCGGGAGACCTTCAGGGGCATCACCCCTGTTACCCCGGTGGGTCCCGTGAGGGAATCGGAACGGCAATGAGCGGTCGGGCGTGCAAGATCCTCATCGTGGACGATGAGGTCATGGCGCGGTGCCTGGCGGACCCGCTGGGGCATGCGGGGTACACCTGCGCCGTTTGCACCGACGGCGCGAGGGCGTACGATGCGGTCCTGGCGGAATCCCCCGACCTCGTCCTGACCGATCTCAGGATGCCGGGGGGCAGCGGGATGGACCTGCTGAAGAAGGTGCGGACTCAACAGCCCACCCTCCCGGTGATCCTGCTCACCGCCTTCGCCACGGTGGACGCCGCCGTGGAGGCCATGCGGGAGGGCGCCACGGATTTCCTCGCCAAACCGTTCCTCCCAGAGGAGCTTCTGGCGAAGATCCGAGGGGGGATCGAACGCTCGCGTGCCCGGGAAGAGAATCGCGCACAGATTTTCCGGGGCAGCCACGCCCTCTGGGAGGTGGTGGCGGCCAGCCGGAACCCCCGGATGCGCGAGGTCTTCGTCCTGGCGGAGAAGACCGCTCCCACCGATAGCAAGGTCTTGATCACCGGCGAGAGCGGCACCGGCAAAGAACTGGTTGCCCGGCTGATCCACCGGTTGAGCCTTCGCCGGGACCGCGGATTCTTTCCCGTCAACTGCGCTGCCCTGACAGAGACCCTGCTGGAGAGCGAGCTGTTCGGCCACGAGCGGGGGGCCTTCACCGGTGCGGTATCCACCCGGAAGGGGATCTTCGAGGTTGCGAGCCAGGGCACGCTGTTCCTGGACGAGATCGCCGCGACCAGCGGCGCCTTTCAGGCCAAGCTCCTCCGGGCGGTCGAATCCGGCGAGTTTACCCGGGTGGGAGGGACGCAACCAATCCGCAGCCAGGCCCGGATCATTGCTGCCACGAACACGGACCTCGGCAAGGCCGTGGAGGCAGGGACGTTCCGGGGCGATCTGCTGTACCGGCTGCGCGTGGTTCATCTCGCGCTTCCTCCCCTGCGGGAGCGGCCGGAGGATATCCCCATGCTGGCGGAGTTTCTGCTCCGTAAGCACGCCAGCCGACTGAACAAGCCCATTGCCAGGATCTCGGATGAGGCCCTGCAGGCGTTAGTGAGATACCGGTGGCCGGGGAACATCCGGGAGCTGGAGAACGTACTGGAGCGCGCGGTGATCGTTGCTACGAACGATACGCTGACACTCCGCGATCTGCCGGCGGATGTGGGTGGTCCGGTCGCAGCGGCCCCGCCCGGGGGCGGGGTGATCGAGGCCATGGAGCGGACGCTCATCGAGAAGGTTCTCGCGGAGTGTCAGTGGAACAAGAGTAGGGCGGCCCGGCGCCTGGGGATCGGGCGGCGGACCCTTTATTCCAAGGCTGCCAAGTACGGCATTCGGCTCGATTCGGAGCCCGAGAAAGAATAGCCCCCTCTGACCTCTCCTGCCTCTCCTGTCTGTGCGTAATCGGCACAGTGGTATCTCGGTGCAGGGTAGCCCTCTGTGCCCGCTCGGAACAGGGCCTCCCGATATTCCCGGGTTGCTGGCGAGGCCTCTGCCCGTCATTTTCCCCGCCTGAGTCTCTCGCGATTCTGTAACTTTCTGAATCGCAAAGCTGCACGGCTCCCGACACTCGATGTCCCCTCTTCAGGCCGCCGTCAGGCCTGGACTCGGGCACGGGGGTCGCATACTCGACCGATCAGTTCCTTACCACCTGCGCGGGCACCACGTAGGAGACCACTGCGTACCCACACGGCCTCTGGCCCGGCATCGCCTTCGAAGCGGCCTGATGGTTTCCCTTTGCTGATGAAGGGTGATCGAATGGATCCACGCGTGTTGCCGAGCGTCAGCGGCTGCTGCAGGGAATCGTGGCGGCCGCGGGAGATCTGCCATGACCTCCGAAGCCAAGACCCTGCTGGTAGTGGACGATGATCCAGCCGTCCGAGAGGGCCTGGAGGAGTTGTTTCGGCTCCAGGGGTACCGGGTCCTGACGGCGGCCGATGGCGAGGCGGGGCTCCGGGCGGTGCAAGCTGAGCGACCGGACCTGATGATCTTGGACGTGGCCATACCCGGCCTGGACGGATTCCGTGTGGCCACCCTGATCAAGAGCGATCCGACGCTCGCGCAAATCCCCATTATCCTCTATAGCGGACAATTGGAGGAAAGGTTCGCCATTCTGGCCTACGAGACAAAGGCGGACTACTTCCTGCCCAAGGTGGGGGGCCTCCGGCCCATCCTCGCGGCGGTCCGGGAGCTCCTGGAGGCGCCCCGAGGAGCAGGGCTACAGGCCTGACGCGCCGCGTGCATGCATCTGTTCCTGCGCACTTTCCAGAGCCAACCCACAGCGCGAAACGTGCAGGTGAACGGCAACCCGACCTCTCTCCTTTTGGCTTACTGGTGTCCGGAATCTGCACAGCACTGCCTTGACGCGAGGCGGCATGGTGTCTTCATTCGAACCAATCCCTGCCGGTATTTGTCGGAGATTGCGCCAGGGAGCCGGGTCTCTTCTGCTTTCCCATGACTCCCCGGAGGACCAGTAACCTCCTGAATCTCAAGCCCGCAGATGGTCAAGCTGCACCATGTTCCCTTCATTCTGCGATGTGGCATGGGTTTGGGCACGGCGATCGCGTACCGTTTTCGGGGGGACCATCCCTTCGCTCGCGAAGTAGGAGTTGGACAGGTCCTGTGCCTCGTCAGAGGAGGATGCCATGCGACGGATCTGTGCCTGGTGTGGGACGGCCCTGGGTGCGGAGAACGCCTCGAAGGACCCGGAGGCGGGGAGCACAGCAGCCGATCCTCTGGCGGGAGATACAAGCACAGCAAAGCCCTCGGACGGTTCGGGGGTTGCCTCGACCATCTGTCCGAGCTGTGCCGATGATCTTGCCTCGTATCGCAAACCGGTGCTGGTTGTGAGTAGAGAGTGGGCACGGATGTACGATCAGTTGGTCGAGCTGTTGAAAGGCCAACCAGAGATACAGGTGATCCTCGACCGGCGGGAGTCGCCGGGCGCTGGAGGCGAGGGAGGAGGTTGGGACGGGCCGGATCGACGACGGAGCGGTCATTCCTTGGTTCTCGAATGATGCCAAGGGCGATGCAGCGGGGAGACTGAGCAAGGCGTCCCGTTGCGGTGCCACCGGCAATTCGCGTCCCGAACTCGCCGACGCCTCGCCAGGAACCCGATGCGGAACGATGCAGATCAACTTGAATGGCACGGGGCCCCAAGAACGCCCAGCGGGAACTCGAGGTGCTGGCCGAGTACGGCCCCGTGGCCCAATGAGGTGCGCCATGAGGAAGAAGCGGCTAACCCCCTCTACCTCTGGAGCTTCACCGATGCGAAGATGGTCGAGACCTGGTCCGATCCCATCATCGGGAAGGTCAAGCTGGCCGGGGCCGAGAAGTTCGTGGCCTTCGTGGGCGGGGGCTATGACACGGCCCAGAACAACCGCTCCGGCAAGGCCGTCTTCGCCATCGACCTCGCCACCGGGACCAAGCTCTGGGAGTACTACAACGCGACCGGCTCCACGGACGACCGGCAGTACATGAACTTCAGCCTCCCGGCGGGCCCCACGGCCGTGGACCTCAACCTGGACGGCTACAT